>JBKDZQ010000201.1:0-2089 GCA_047971325.1 Parahaliea sp. | reverse complement strand
AGGTGCGTGTCGAGTTCGCGCGCGCTCGCCAGCTGGTCGACATTGAAACTGTGTTCCCGTAGGCCCGGAACGTCCGGCAGGTACAGTTGGCTGCCAGTGGCGAGGATGAAGCGATCGTAGGGCAGGGTCGAGACTGTGCCATCAATGCTGCGCACGTCGACTTCATGCTCTGCGCTGCGCACTGCCTCTACAGTGCCGGCCAGGTGCCGCACACCAACCGCTGCGAACAGCGGGCCGATATCCGGCGCCATCTCATCGAAGGCCTGTTCGTAGAAGCGTGGCCGGATCTCCAGCCGTGGCCTGGGAGACACCACGGTGATGGCCACCGCGTTCTCCTTCCCGGCCAGCGCTACGGCGCGCGCCGCAGACAGCGCGGACCACATGCCGGCAAACCCTGCCCCCGCAATGACGATGTTGCGCATGATGCTGTGACTCCCTGTGGATACGCATAGCCCGGCTGGCTATTTCGCCGATTATAGTCGTTCACCCGGAGTTGGGCATCTGCCGGCAAGTGGGCGACAGACGATTTGACACGGCGGCTGGAACCGGCGGTCACCCGCCCGGGCGTCGCTTTGGGCGTCCCGCGGTGGCGCCGGCAAGCGAGCCTTGGTTATGATGGCCGCCTCTATCGTTTTTCGTGGTAGTTCCATGGCATTGCGACATGGCTTTGCCCCGGGCCTGTGCCTGGCAACCCTGCTCGGTACCGGTGGACTTGCCGCCCGGGGAGAGGCGGCCGAGGCGCCGCTCTACGTCAGGAACCTGAGCCCGGTGGCCGGCCTGTTTGGCTTGCCGGCCCAGCGCAGCGCGCAGGTGGCGGAGCCCGGAAGCTGGAGCGTGGACCTCCATACCATCGTGGCCAGCCACTACGTGCGCGACAGCCGCGTGGCCGAGCGGCTGAAACTGGACGGTGAAACCCATCGCCTGGCGCTGGAGCTGCGCTATGCTTTTGCCCGGGATTGGGAGCTCCAGCTGGAACTGCCCTGGGTGGCGCAGGATTCGGGCTTTCTGGACAGCACCATCGACAATTGGCACGACCTGTGGGGCATGTCCGACAACGGCCGCGATGAGGTGCCCCGGGACCTGCTGGACTACCGCTACCGCGCCTCGGGCGCGCGCTTTGCACTGGGTGATGAGGGCAGCGGTCTTGGTGACCTCAGCCTGGCCCTGCAGCGCAGCGTGTACCGCGGCGAGGGCCTCGAGCTCGCCCTGGCACTGGGCTATAAATTCGGCACCGGTGACGCCGGGGACTTCACGGGCAGTGGCGAGGGCGATGTCTACCTCGCGCTGCGTCTTTCCGGTGCGGAGCTGGGAACACTGCCGCTGAGCTGGCACGCCCAGGCGGGCTACCTGCGGGCGGGCCAGGTGGAGATGCTGGGGTCGCGCCAGCAGCGCGACCTGTGGTTCGCCGGCGCCTCCCTGGCCTGGCGCGTTACACCTGGCTGGTCCCTGATCGGCCAGTTCGACGCCCACGCCGCCCCGCTGGACAGCGATCTGGACGCCCTTGGCAGCACGGCAATGATACTGAGCGGCGGCCTGCGCTGGCATGTCAGCCCGGACTGGGCTGTCGATCTGGCGGTGATCGAGGATGTGGCGGTGGAAACCGCCCCGGATGTGATTTTTCAATTGGATTTGCGCTACCGACCGTGATGCCGGTCGCCGAGCCCTCCCCCTTGCAGTGGCAGCGATCCCGGCTGCGCACCGAGCTGTCCGCGGCTATTTCTATAGGGTTGATGCTGCAGGCGGCCTTGCAATCCATGCCGGGTTAAGCCCCGGCCACCTCGACCGCTGCGGTCTCCACATGGACACTGCCATCGTCGTCGTGCCAGCGAAAGGTCAGTTCGCCGGGTTCGTTGACCATCATGACAAAGGAGATCAGGGGGTTGGCCGCGATGCCGGGCTGCAGGTCGATGGCGATCACCTCGGCGCCGTTGAAACGGCAGTCGAAGCGGTGAATGATGCGTCGGGGCAGGCGATTGCCCATGGAGTCCTGCCGGCGCCCGCTTTCCATGGGGTGCATGATCAGGGTCTTGATCTCGATTGCCGTGCCGGCGTCGACGGGGGAGGGCACATGAATGCGAGTGGTCGGCAT
>JBKDZQ010000200.1:0-7848 GCA_047971325.1 Parahaliea sp. | reverse complement strand
GCCGGGAGTCGAAGCGGTGAGCGAGGAACCAGGTGGCCACCGAGGCCGTGATGCACACCCACAGGTAGGTCGGGTTGTGAACCCAGAACACCCGGTCGGTGTTGAGCAGCAGGTCGCGCAGGGTGCCGCCGCCAATGCCGGTAATGGTGCCAAACAGTACGAAGGTCAGCACGTCCATGCGCCGCTCGGCCGCGGCAAGGGCACCGGAAATGGCGAAGACCGCCACACCCAGCAGGTCGAAGGTATATATGGCCTGGACCATGGTCATGTGGTTTCAATCCCTGTCATCGTGTTCTGTCATGGTGCGGGTTGACAATGGTGAGCACCCGAAATCCTGCCATGCCGTGCTATGATCCATGGCTATCGTCACCACCACCCTGATTAGAGATGAACAAATCCCAGCTCCTGGGCGCAGTGGGCTGCATCACTGCCATGGCCATCATCGCCAGCCTGGCCTGGCTGGTTGCCCAGGACAACGGCGAATGCGCCAATTCTCGGCGGGACGTGAGCGGCGCGGTGCTGGCGGACAGCGAGGGAGAGCAGGATGCACTGATCAACCGGGCGATCATTGTAAGAGGCAAGTGTGCACAGGACGAGAACAAATAATCCGCTCCCTGCCGACACGCTTCGCTGGCTGTTGCTGCTTGCCCTGATCTGTGCACCGACCCTCGCCGATCCGGCCAACACCCGCTCAGCCCACCACTTGCTGCAAAGCCGCTGTATGGTTTGCCACGGCTGCTACGATGCGCCCTGCCAGCTCAAGCTGGAAGCCCAGACAGGCCTTGCGCGCGGCGCCAGCCAGGAGCCGGTATATGAGGGCACCCGGTTGCTGGCGGCGAACCTCACCCGGCTGTTTGACGACGCCAGCAGTATTGCAGTATTGATGACTGGAGAAAAAAGGGCTTTTTCCCGGTGACCGACGAGGCACAGCCCGAGCGCGGGGTGCTCTATCGGCTGCTCGAGCTGAAGCAGGCACATCCCCTGAGCGCCAGTGGACCGGTGGATGACACTTTCGACTTTTCCCTCTCCAGGGAACATCAGTGCCCCCGCCAGGATGACTTCGACCGGTACGCGCGGCAGTACCCGCTGTGGGGGATGCCCTTCGGCCTGCCGGGCCTGAACACCGAGGAACACCAGACCCTGGTGCGCTGGCTGGAGGCCGGAGCACCGGGACCGGAGCGGGCAATCCTCAGCATGACATTACAGGCGGAATTCGACGCCTGGGAGCGTTTTCTCAACGGCAACACTCCCAAGCAGCGGCTGATGGCGCGCTACGTCTACGAACACCTGTTCCTGGCCACCCTGTTTCTGCAGATCGATGACCATCCCACCTGGTTCCGCCTGGTGCGCTCCGTCACACCGCCGGGCAAACCGATACAGCTCATCGCCACCCGCCGCCCCTACGATGATCCCGGGGTCGATCGGGTGTACTACCGCCTGCAGCGCATGTCGATTACCCCTCTTGGCAAGAGTCACCTGGCCTATCGCTTCGACCGCCAGCGGCGCGAGTGGTACCGGGAACTGTTCCTCGCGCCCGACTATGCGGTGCGGACCCTGCCGGGCTACGCGGCGGATATCGCCGCCAATCCCTTCAAGAGTTTTGCCGCCATCCCGGTACGCTCGCGCTACCGCTTCCTGCTGCGGGAGGCGGAATTCACCATCATGAATTTCATCAAGGGGCCGGTGTGCCGCGGACAGGTCGCGCTCAATGTGATCGAGGACCGCTTCTGGGTGATGTTCATGGATCCGGATACTATCGACCCGGAACTGGACAGTGAATTTCTGGCGCAGGAAAGTGACAATCTGCGCCTGCCCACCAGTGAAACCGATGGGCTGGTAATCGACCTTCTCACCTGGCGCCAGTACGCCGAGGCGCACAAGCGCTACCAGAAGGCCAAGGTGAAATTCCTCACCGAGCGGCTCGACAGCCGGGACCGCCCCAACGGGCTCGACCTCCTCTGGGACGGTGACGGGCACAACCCCAACGCCAGCCTGACCATTTTCCGCCACTTCGATACTGCCTCGGTGGTCAAGGGCTTCGTTGGCGATACGCCCAAAACCGCCTGGGTCATCTCCTATTCACTGCTGGAGCGCATCCACTACCTGCTGGTGGCGGGCTTTGATGTCTCCGGTGCGGTGGGTCATCAGTTGGAAACACGGCTGTACATGGTCTTCCTGCGCATGGAAGGCGAGCTGAATTTCCTCATGTTCCTGCCCCCCAAGCAGCGCCTGCAATTGCGGGACTACTGGTACCGCAAGGCGCCGAGCTTCGCCAGGGACCATGTTTTTGTCGACAGCGAATTGATGCGCGAACAGTCACTGGGCCTGAGTTTCAGCAGCAATGACCCGAAGGCGGAATTTCTGGGCTGGATGCGCGAACGCGTCTACCATGCCAACGCACCCGCCTATGACTACCACCTGGACAGCGCGGACAGCACAGGCCAGGCGCTGGACGCACTGGTGGCCGCCGCTGGCAGTCACAACAGCTTCATGCCCCAGGTCAGCTTCCTGCGGGTGGCCGGTTCCGGCCGGGACCAGAACTACAGCCTGCTGCGGGATTCCGGCTACACCAATATCGCCATGCCCTTTCTGGAGCAGGCGCGACGTTTGCAGGAGGAGGACCGGCTGACGGTGGCGCGCGGTTTTATCGGCGAACACCCCAACCTGTTCTTCCAGGTAGACGAAAAAGACCTGCCCCGCTTCGCCGCGGATATCCAGGCGATGAAAACCTTGGAGGACTGGCAGTTGCTGCGTTTCCGCTACGGCGTGGCCCGCAACAACCCGGCCTTCTGGCCATTGAGTGACCACTTTCATCAGCGCCACCTGGCCGCCGACCCGCTCTACCACGGCCTGTTCGACTTCAACCGCTACCTCGGCAACGAGTAGCCGCGGCAGCGACAGCCGCTACTGTAGTGTAATGAATATTTTCGTGAAACAGTTGGGGTATCGTATTGGTCATTTGTGTCCGCACTGCTGCAAAGGGGTGTATTGCAATCCTCCAGCCCCAGAGCGCCACTACAAATCGTGTTTCCGGCCCGACTGGCCAAGTGCTGGATGCCCGGGCTGTTTCCCCGAAGCAACCAACTGACGGCAAGCTGTCGCTGCCCGATGGCCAACGGACCTCAAAAACCTGACCCTGTGGAAACAAGCCCGGGACTTGCCTCGCGAAGCCGCAAGCTCCACTATGCAGTGCTTTGACCAAACCAGCGGGAGATAAACCATGCAATCCGTACTGTGCACAGCATTCGGCCCCATCGACAACCTGAGCCTGCAATCAGTCAGCCCCCCTGTCCTGGCACCGGGCCAGGTGCGCATCGAGGTGGCGGCCTGCGGGGTGAACTTCCCCGATATCCTGATCGTGCAGGGCAAGTACCAGGCCCGGCCGGAGCTGCCCTTCGCCCCCGGCGGCGAGGTGGCGGGGGTGGTGAGCGAGGTGGCCGATGATGTCTCCGGAGTCGCTGTTGGACAGCGGGTAATGGCCACTATCTTCTGGGGTGGCATGGCGGAACAGGCGGTGGTACCGGCCAACATTCTGGTACCCGTGCCCGAGGACATGGATTTTCTCACCGCCTCGGTCTTTCAGGGCGGGCACACCACCGCCTACTATGCGCTGAAACAACGGGGCAGACTGCGGGCCGGCGAAAACCTGGTGGTGCTGGGCGCCGCCGGTGGCGTGGGCCTGGCGGCGGTGCAGGTGGGCAAGGCCATGGGTGCACGGGTAATCGCCGCGGCGGGCAGCGAGGAAAAATGCGCGATCGCCCGCGACAGCGGTGCCGACGAGACCATCAACTACAGCAATGAGGACCTCAAATCCCGCATTCGGGCGCTGACCGCCGGCCAGGGCGCCGACGTGATTCTGGACCCGGTGGGAGGTGAGCCTTTCGACCAGGCCTGCCGCAGCATCAACTACGAGGGCCGTATTCTGGTGGTGGGTTTTGCCAGTGGCCACATTCCCCAGTACGCCGCGAATCTCGCCCTGCTGAAGAGCTGTGCCCTGGTGGGGGTGAACTACCAGGCCTTTTTCGATCGCGATCGCGCCGGAGTGGAAGAGAACTTCCGCGAACTGCTGCAGATGGTAACGCAGGGCCGCATCGCCCCCAGAATCGACCGGGTGTTCCCCCTGGCCGAAGCGGCACAGGCCCTGCACTATGTGGCCGGACGCAAGGTGGCGGGCAAGGTGGTGGTGACGGTGCAGGATCTGTAACCAGGGCGGTGGCCAGGGCTGGCGACCCGCTGGATTTTATTTCATACCAATTTTGTTTAGTTCGTATTAAAATCGCGCCCAAAGCCTATACCGACAACCGCGACGGCAACGCCCCCGACAGGGAGGTCGGCCGGCGCAAACCCGACCGCAGCAGCCATGGCCCAGACCCTGTTTGAAAAAATCTGGCAGCAGCACCTGGTGGAGGCCACCCCCGACGGGCGCGCCCTGCTCTATATCGACGGCCAGTTGCTGCACGAAGTCACCAGCCCCCAGGCCTTCGAGGGCCTGGCCCAGCGCGGCGTTGCGGTGCACCGGCCCGACGCCAACCTGGCGACGCCGGACCACAACGTCGCCACCCGGGTGGGCGGTCCCAGGGCGGACGCCGAGGGTCTGGTGCAACTGGAACTGCTGGAGCGCAACTGCCGGCAGTGGGGCATCCCCTGCTTTCCCATGGGCGACCAGCGCCAGGGCATCGTCCACGTGGTGGGCCCTGAGCAGGGCTTTACCCTCCCGGGTATGACCCTGGTCTGCGGCGATTCCCACACCGCTACCCACGGCGCCTTCGGCGCCCTGGCCTTCGGCATTGGCACGGCGGAGGTCGAGCATGTACTGGCCACCCAGACCCTGTGGCAGCAGCCACAGAAAAACCTGTGCATCCGGGTGGAGGGCAAGCTGCCGCACGGGGTCACCGCCAAGGACCTGATCATGTCCATCATCGGCCGGGTGGGCACCGCCGGGGCTACCGGTCATGTGGTGGAATACTGCGGCTCCACCATTGCCGGCCTGTCGATGGAAGCGCGCATGACCCTGTGCAATATGACCATCGAGATGGGCGCCCGTTCCGGCTTGGTCGCACCCGACGATACCACCTTCGCCTACCTGAAAGACCGGCCCTTCGCACCCCGGGGCGCGCAGTGGCAGCAGGCTCTCGCCCACTGGCGCAGCCTGTACTCCGACCCCCAGGCCCACTGGGACGCCGAACTGTACATCGACGCCAGCGCCCTGGCCCCCCAGCTCACCTGGGGCACCAGCCCGCAGGATGTGATCGCCATCGACCATAGCATTCCCGATCGGGCGGGTGGCGAGCGCGCCCGTCAGTACATGGCTGTCGATGGCGGAACTCCAGCGCTCGGGCTGAAGATTCACCAGGTGTTTATCGGCTCCTGCACCAACGGTCGCCTGGAGGACCTGCAGGCGGTGGCGGAGGTGGTGCGGGGCCGGCACGTGGCCGAGGGCGTGCGGGCGATGATCGTGCCCGGCTCGGCCCAGGTGAAGGCACAGGCGGAGGCGCTGGGGCTGGCGGAGCTGTTCATCGGCGCCGGCTTTGAGTGGCGCAACCCGGGCTGCTCCATGTGCTGCGGCATGAACGAGGACCAGCTCGGCGCCGGCCAGCGCGCCGCCGCCACCAGCAATCGCAACTTCGAGAACCGCCAGGGCCGGGGCGGACGCACTCACCTGATGAGCCCGGCGATGGCGGCACTGGCGGCAGTGAGCGGCGAAATCCGCGATATTCGCGAGCTGGGGGACAAAACATGATCGAAGCGCTCACCCTGGTGCAGTCGGTGGCGGCCTGCATCGACCGGGACAATGTCGACACCGACATGGTGGTGCCGGTGCAGTTCATGAAAACCGTGAGCAAGACCGGCCTGCGCGACGGCCTGTTCCACGCGCTGCGGCAGCAGCCCGAGGCGCCCTTCATCCTCGACACACCTCCCTTCGACCGGGCGCAGATCCTGGTGGCCGGCAAGAACTTCGGCTGCGGCTCCTCCCGCGAGCACGCGCCCTGGGCGCTGCAGGACTTCGGTATCCGGGTGATCATCGCCGAGAGCTTTGCCGACATTTTTTCCAGCAACTGCCAGCGCAATGGCATCCTGCTGATCGCGCTGCCGGCGCCGGACCTGGAGCTGGTGCGCAGAGCGGCCAGGCCGGAGCGAACGCTGCGGGTCGACCTGGAACAATGCACCATCAGCAGCGAAGGCTTGCAACTCCACTTCGAGATCGATGCCTATCGTCGGGAGTGCCTGCTCAATGGCTGGGACGAAATTGCGGTAACCCTGGACAGGCGCCGGGCCATCGCGGAATTCGAGCATACCCATCGCGCCGCCATGCCCTGGCTGTTCGAGCGCAGGCAGCGCAGTGAAGGCTAAGGCGTCGTCTACCCGGCCCGGCGCGCACCGAAATCTGCGGCCGGGTATGACCCAGCGCTACTGCCGGTTCATGCGCGACAGCGGTTCGCGCCCGCCAGTACTGCGAAAGGGGGTAATGTCCAGCCCACCCCGGCGGGTGTAAAAAGCCTGTACGTGCAGCTCCCGCGGCCTACAGGCAAGCTGGATATCGCGGAAGATACGCTCCACGCACTGCTCGTGAAACTCCTGGTGGTTGCGGTAGGCCAGCAGGTACTCCAGCAGTGACAGGCGGTCGAGGCTGCCGCCCTCGGTAGCTATCCACACACTGGCCCAATCGGGCTGGCCGGTCACCGGACAGAGCGAGCGCAGCAGGTGGGTGTGCACGGCCATACCCTCACCGGCGACGGTGCACAACTGGTCGGCATCCGGCTCGCCCGGTCGCCAGCGGCCCGGCAGGCCATCGAGGCACTCGCCGGGCAGGGGATGCCCGGCCAGTAGCGGGTCGTCCACCGCGAACAGGGCCAGCGCCACCGGCGCGCCGGCGACCACAGCCAAGTCTGCGCAGATGCGCCGGACAGCAGCCTCCTCGTTGTCAAAGCGCTCCTGATTCAGCGAATTCAGGTAAAGCTTGAAGGACTTCGACTCCACCAGATGGGGACTGCCCGCCGGCACCATAAAGCGCCCGACCCGTGACAGCGGCCTGCCCTCCCCGTCCAGCCAGGACAGCTCGTAGGCGTGCCACAGGTCCACACCGGCAAAGGGCGGCGCCAGCGGGTCGATGCCCAGCGCCTCCCGGGCCGGGGCGCGGGGAATGGGGTACAGCAGCTCTGGTGCGTAGCGCCCGCTCACCGCCACCTGGCGACCGAGCAGCAGACCCTTGTCTGGCGTATCCCCCACGTCTACTGACGCAGCCGCTTGCCGCTGTTGAGCAGGTGCAGGCTGAACAGGAAGGCCGCCGTGGTGAACAGGGCGATCATGCCGAAGGCAAGGGGCAGGCTGACATCGGAAACCCCCAGCACGCCGTAGCGAAAGGCGTTGACCACATAGACCAGCGGATTGAGCCTGGAAACCCCCGCCCAGAAGGCCGGCAGCAGATCCAGCGAGTAGAACACCCCGCCCAGGTAGATCAGCGGGGTCAGCACGAAGGTGGGCACAATGGAGATATCGTCGAAACTGTTGGCGTACACCGCGTTGATAAAGCCCGCCAGGGCGAACAGCGTGGCGGTCATCAGCACAATGGCGACCACTACCACAATGCTGTGGATACGCAGATGGGTGAACAACAGCGACACCAGGGTAACGATCACCGCCACCGCCAGCCCGCGGGTAACGCCCCCCAGCACATAGCCCAGCAGAATGACATAGTTGGGAGTGTGCGATACCAGCAGCTCTTCCACGCTGTTGTTGAACTTGGAGCCAAAAAAGGAGGACACCACATTGGAGTAGGAGTTGGTGACGATGGCCATCATGATCAGCCCCGGCACCACGAACTGCATATAGGTGAAGCCGCCCATGTCG
>JBKDZQ010000199.1:0-1554 GCA_047971325.1 Parahaliea sp. | reverse complement strand
GAGTTTGCCGGGGCCTATGTGGCGGGCGGGACTTTTTCCCTCGCGGTCTTTGCCCTGTTGTTTCCCTTTGATCCCGCCGGCCGCATTGCCCGGCTGTTTCAACAGACCCGCCTGGACATTGGCGACATCGTGGCCAGCAGACCGAGCCCGGCACAGCAGCTCGCCCTGGAGAGCCGCATGCTCGACCGTTTGTCCATCATGATGGATCTGTTGACGGCCACCACCGATACCCGCTCCCGAGCGTTGTTCCAGTGCAACCTGATGGGTATCGGCCTGGCTTCGACCCTCGGCCAGCTCAGCAGTCAGTGCGACGCCGCTCCGGCCATTCCCGAGCCAGTGAGACAGCAATTGCATCGCTTGGTCGAGGATATCGCGGACTATGTGAGCGGACGGCGTCAACTGGAACTCGCCCAGGTAAAGCGGATGGCGTCCGAGGTGGGGGAGAGTCTGGACGAAGGATACCAGACCAACCTGGAGCGGGGGCGGGGCAACGTGCGCCAGCTGTTCCGGCTGCGTGCTGCGCTGGCCATCACGATCAATCTGCTGGGGCCCTTCCAGGCGCTACTGGAAGCAGGCCAGGAACACCCGGTGGAGGGAGAACCCGATGTGGCCTGATTTCGAATTGTGGGGTATCTACCTGCCGCCGGTGGCCCAGGCTCTGGTGCTCGGGCTGCTGCTGTTCCTCCTGCTTGACGCGCTGCTGGCACGGCTTGGGGTACTGGCCCGCGTCTGGCACCCGGCCCTGTTCCAGGCTACGCTCTACGCCGCTATTTGCGCCGGCATCGTCCTGCTTATGTGAGTGCTGACCGTCATGAACACCCCCCCCCTGTTTTCCCGTTTGTTCACACTGGCTGCGCTGGCGGCGGTCCTGGTGCTTTGCTGGCTGGCCTGGGAGCACTACACCCGTTCGCCCTGGACCCGGGACTCCCGGGTCAGGGCTGACGTGGTGATCCTGTCTCCGGAGGTCAGCGGCCGCATTGCCGAGCTGCCCCTGAGGGACAATCAACTGGTGGCAAAAGGCGATCTGCTGCTGACCATCGACTCGGAACAGTACCAGCTGGCGGAGCTGCATGCGCAACGTTCGGTGGCGGTGGCCCGGGCCGCGCTGGGGCAGGCCGAGGCCGCTATTGTCGCCAGCGACGCGGTGCTGAAGCAGAAACGCAGCGAGGAGGAGCGGCGCCGCAAGCTGCGGAGCAATTCGGTGATCTCCAACGAGGAGTGGGAGCAGGCGCGGACCGATGTGGCGGTGAGCGAGGCGCATCTGGTGGAGATGCAGTCGAATCTGGGGCTCGCCGAAGCCAATGTCAATCTGGCCGAGGCCGCCCTGGAGCAGGCCCGGCTGGATCTGGGGCGCACCAGATTGCTGGCGCCTGTCAGCGGTTACGTTACCAACCTGCAAACCCGTACCGGTGACTACGCCCAGGCGGGGAGCCCACTGCTGACGCTGGTGGACAGCAACTCATTTTATGTCAGCAGCTACTTTGCGGAAACCAAACTGCCCCGTATCAAGCTCGGCAGCAGGGCCAGGGTAAGGCTGATGACGGGCCAGGAACC
>JBKDZQ010000198.1:0-4640 GCA_047971325.1 Parahaliea sp. | reverse complement strand
GCCGCCGGTGGCCAGCACCACCGCGCCGGCCTGGAACAGCTCCACGTGGTCGCTGAGGCGGTTGAGGATGTAGGCGCCCTGGCAGTGGCCGTCCTGCACCACCAGATCCACCGCCACCCGGTGGGTAAAAATCTCGATATTGTCGGCCGCCTGGGCTTTTTCTGTCAGCACCTCGGAAATGGCGCGCCCGGTGTGGTCGGCTGCATGGATGATGCGGCGGTGGCTGTGGCCGCCCTCCATGGTCAGGTGGAACTCGTCCGCGTGGTCTGGCCGCAGGTCGAAATCCACTCCCTGCTGCACCAGCCACTCCACGCAGGAGCGGCTGGTGCTGACGGTGAACTCCACGGCCTCCCGGTGGCACAGGCCGGCGCCGGCGGCCAGGGTGTCCTCGACATGGGAGTTGACGCTGTCCTTGGTGTCCAGCACCGCCGCCATGCCCCCCTGGGCCCAGTAGGTGGAGCCCTGGGTGAGGTCGGCCTTGGACAGCAGGGCGACCCGCAGATGGCCCGGCAGTTGCAGCGCCAGACTGAGGCCGGCGGCGCCGGCGCCGATGATCAGCACGTCGTGTTTGTGGGAGCTGGTCATGTTGTGGTCTTGCTGGGTCTCCGGGCGGCTTATATGATGGCGCCCAACAACTTACACAGAGGGTGTCGAACCGGCGAGTATATAGCAGCCGGTGCGGTTTAAGAAACCAGCGTGCCGTGGACAGAAACGGCATGCCTGGCACCGGATGCAATGACGCTGGATACGATATAGCAACCTGAAGGAGTGCCGGGGCGTTGGGGAACTTTTTCAGTCCGCTTGTCTCTTACCGTCGTCCCGGGGTACGGCGCGGCGAACTTTTCATGGCGCAGGCTGTCTATCGGGACTATGGCTTGAGATTTACCAAGGCAGGAATGTCTGGGGTTTTAGAGGGGAACAGGACATGACTGCCGAAGTGACGGACAAGCAGCTCGTCGCCAAGGTGAAGAAGGGCGATTCGCGCGCCTTCGACATGCTGGTATTGAAATACCAGCACAAGATCCTCGGGCTGGTGAGCCGCTATGTCCACGATGCGGACGAGGTACAGGATGTCGCCCAGGAGGCGTTTATCAAAGCCTATCGCGCGCTGCCCAATTTTCGCGGCGCCAGCGCCTTCTACACCTGGTTGTACCGGATCGCCATCAACACGGCCAAAAATTACCTGGTTTCCCGTTCGCGGCGACCACCTGGCTCCGATGTGGAGGTGGAAGACGCGGAGTACTATGAGGGGGGCGGTGCGCTGCGCGATATCGAAACGCCGGAGTCCGCCCTCTACGGTGCGGAATTGAAGGCAGTGGTGGAGCGCGCGATACGCGAATTGCCAGATGATTTGCGCACCGCGGTAACATTGCGCGAATTCGATGGTCTGAGCTACGAGGACATCGCGGAAGTCATGAGCTGTCCGGTGGGTACGGTTCGTTCCCGGATTTTCCGGGCGCGGGAGGCGATAGACCGGCAAGTGAAGCAACAGATTGATGGTCTCGGCTGAGGGTCGTGTCAAACGTTCGCGCAATGGCGTGGAGGATAGGATCGATGACTGAAAGAATGCGGGAGTCCCTTTCCGCGCTGATGGACGGCGAAGCGGATGAACTGGAGCAGGAACGCGTATTGCGCCAGATCGGCGAGGATGGCGAGCTGCGCGCGACCTGGGTGCGCTACCACGCCGTGCAGGCCGTGTGCGGCGGTCAGCCCTGTCCGAACCTCTCCCTCGATATTTCCGCCCGGGTGCGGGAGTCGCTCAATGCCACTCCGGCGGTCGGTCGGCGCTGGCAGAGCCTGTTGCGCCCGGTGGCGGGTTTTGCCGTCGCCGCTTCGGTGGCTACCACCGTGGTACTGGGTGGCCAGCAGCTGATGGGGCTGGGCAGTTTGCCCGCAGGTGGCGATGTGGCCGGCGTGACCACCGGGGTATCGCCGGTGGGGCTGGTCAACAGTTTCGGTGCCACCCCGGTACGGGCCAGCTTTGGTGCCCAGGCACCGCCGATGCTGCAGCCGGCCACCCGCACCGCCTACCGTGAGCTGGCCCGCCAGCGCATGGACCGTTTCTTGCCGCAGCACGCCGAGCAGGCGGCGCTGAACACGCCTCAGGGCATGCTGCCCTTCGCCCGTGTGCGGCATATCAGCGAGTAGCTGGTCGCCCATGTCCCTGTTTTTCGCGAGCGGTCACTCGCGCCGCCTGGGTTGCTGGCTGCTGACGGTGGCCGCCGCGGCGCCGGCGGTGGCACTGGGGGCTGGCTGCCCCGATACCAGCCCGGAAGCCCTGAGCTGGCTGGACCGAATGTCTCGCAGCAGTCACTACACCGCCTATCGTGGTGTGGTGACCCTGCAGCGTGGTGATGACATGCAGGTGATGCAGATTTCCCATTCGGTGAATGGCAACACCAGCTCCGAACAGCTCACCAAACTCACCGGCCAGGGCGCCCAGATCGTGCGCGAGAGTCACCCCCTGGACTGCGTCCACACCGGCCACCGCCTGTTGCAACTCGATGCCAGCGGCGAGTCCTGCGGCGTGGCCCAGTACTACCGTTTCGAAGTCTCCCCCGGGGAGCGGGTTGCCGGTCGCCAAGCTGTGCGCATTCGCGTGGAACCGCGGGACATGTACCGCTACGGCTACCTGATGGAGCTTGACCGGGAAACCGGCCTGTTGCTGAAATCGAGCACTCTCGGGCGCGGCGACCAGATACTGGAGCGTTTCCAGTTCGCCGATCTGTCCTACGGCAGTGCCATGTCCGCCGATTCCGGCGCCGGGGTCGATGTGGTGCACCAGGCCGGCCACCCTCTGCCCGAGAGCGCGATGGGGGGGAGTGCGAGCAGCAATGCCTGGGTGATCGGCTGGCTGCCGCGGGGCTTTGTGGCTGCCGACGACAGTGGCAGCGACACCTCCCGACGTACCTACACCGACGGGCTGGCGGCCTTTTCCGTATTCCTCGAGCCCCTGTCCCGGGAAATCCGCGCAGGGGAGGGCATTGCCCGGGAGGGCAGCACCCTGTCCTACACCCGCGGGCTCAGCCTCGACGGCCAGCCGGTGCTGGTGACGGTGATCGGCGAAGTGCCGGTCAATACTGCGCGTATGGTCGCCGATTCAGTGCGCTGGACCCGGTAGGCCATTTCAACACAGTGAACAGGTCCCTATGTTGATCGAGAGCGGAGTGGTGGTGGCGGTGGACGTCGCCGCCGTCTGGGTTGAAACCCTGCGCCGCGGTACCTGCGGCGACTGTGCCGCCCGGAAGGGCTGCGGCCATGCTCTGCTCAATCGTATTGGCGGCGGTCATGGACACTATATTCGCGCCCTGCCGGGCGCCGTCGCGCCGGCGGATTGCCGGGTGGGCGACACAGTGGAGATCGCGCTGCCCGAAGCGGTGCTGCTGCGGGCCTCTTTAATAGTGTATCTGGTGCCGTTGCTGGCCATGCTGGGGGGCGCGGCCCTGGTCGGGGGGCTGTGGCCACGGGGTGCGGACATCGCCGCCCTGGCCGGAGCCATTGCCGGTTTTTCACTCGGAACACTGGCGGTGCGCCTGCATGCCCGGGCCCACCGGCACAATCCGGATATGCAGCCCACGCTGGTATCCTGCCGGGCCGGACAGGTGGCCGTTGTAGAGCTGAGCTGAACCTGGCCGGGCCCGTTAAACACTGCACTCTTTTCCATTGTCAAGCGAGGATGTCTGGACGCATGAAATCATTGACTCAGAGACTGCCGGCCAGCCTGGCAGTGCTTGTTTTTGGCCTGTTCGCCACTCTGCTTGCCACCCGGCAGGCCGCAGCGGTGGAATTGCCCGATTTTCGCAGCATCGTGGAGAAAAGCTCTCCCGCCGTGGTGAAAATCATCGTCGAGCACAGAGGGGAGCGCGCCAGCTCCGGTTTTTACGACCAGAACGAGATTCCCGAATACCTGCGCCGCTTCTTCGAATTCCGCGGTACGCCGCCGCCCAGCAAGGGCCCGGCCATGGCGATGGGCTCCGGCTTCATCATTTCCGATGACGGCTAGATCGTTACCAACAACCATGTGGTGGAAGGGGCTAGCAATGTGACTGTGCGCCTGCTCGACCGCCGCGAGTTCGAGGCGGAAGTGGTGGGCACCGACCCGCGCTCCGATCTGGCGCTGCTGCAGGTCGACGCCGACAAGCTGCCGGTGCTGGCCCTGGCCAGGGATGGCGAACTGGAGGTCGGCGAATGGGTGCTGGCCATCGGCTCTCCCTTTGGACTGGATTATTCGGTGACCGCGGGCATCGTCAGTGCCAAGGGACGCAGCCTGCCCACCGAGCAGGGCGAGAACTATGTGCCCTTCATCCAGACCGATGTCGCCATCAATCCGGGCAACTCCGGCGGGCCGCTGTTCAACCTCGCCGGTGAAGTGGTGGGGGTCAACTCCCAGATATTTACCCGCAGCGGTGGCTCCATCGGACTGTCCTTTGCCATCCCGGTCAGCGTGGTACACAACGTGGTCGACCAGCTCAAGGACAAGGGCCGGGTCACCCGTGGCTGGCTGGGGGTGACCATCCAGGATGTCGACAAGACCCTGGCTGAATCCTTCGGCCTGGATCGGCCCCAGGGAGCGCTGGTGGCGCAGGTGTCCAAGGATAGTCCCGCGGCCAAGAGCGGCCTGGAGGCGGGGGATGTCATCC
>JBKDZQ010000197.1:0-5147 GCA_047971325.1 Parahaliea sp. | reverse complement strand
CGAGCCGTTCACCATAGGGCGGATTGCAGATCAGCAGCCCCTCCGGCAGCGGCAGGTGGGTGGGCCGCCTGAGTTCCGCCAAGGGCTTGCGGAGCACCCTCACCACCCGCTCCAGGCCCAGCCGGGCGATGTTTTCCTGGGCCAGGCGCACGACCCGGGCGTCGGCGTCGTAGCCGCGGATTTCCGGCAACTGGCGCTGACGCCCGCGCTGCGCCCGCCCGCGGGCATCGCCGAGAATGGCCTGCCACTGGGCGCGGTTGTGGCCCTTCCAGGCCTCGAAGCCAAAGCGCTCGCGGTCCAGCGCCGGGGCGATGTCCGCCGCCATCATGGCGCCCTCCAGCAGCAGGGTGCCGGAGCCACACATGGGGTCGATCAACGCGCCGCCGCGGGCGGCCATACCGGGCCAGTCGGCACGCAGCAGCAGGGCCGCCGCCAGGTGTTCCTTCAGCGGTGCCTCCCCGGCGCTGCCGCGATAGCCGCGGCGGTGCAGGCTGCCACCGGCCATGTCCAGCGCCACCGTGACCCGGTCTTTGGCCAGGCGCAGGTTGAAGCGCAGGTCCGGGTCGCTGCGGGAGACTGAAGGGCGGCGGCCATGATGCACCTCGAACCAGTCCACCAGCGCGTCCTTGCTGCGCTGGGCGCCGAACTGGGTATTGCGAATGGCCCTGTTCTGGCCGCTGAAATCAATGGTGAAGGTCTGCTGTGGCTCCAGCCAGTCACCCCAGCACAGCGCTTTCAGTCCGCTGTAGAGCTGGTCGGCGTCGGCGGCCTCCACCGTGCCGATGGGCAGCAGCACCCGATTGGCCAGCCGCGACCACAGGCAGGCGCGGTAACCCAGGGCGAGAGGGCCACTGCAGTGCACCCCGGCCACGGTCTCCCGCGCCGCCGTGGCCCCCAGGGCCAGCAGCTCCTGCTGCAGTAGTGATTCGATGCCTTTGGGACAGGTTGCAAACCAGTCGAGACTGGCATTGCTCAAGATTTCGCCTCCGTCTTGCCCGAACGCCTGTTGGCGGCACGCTTGCGAGGCGCCGGCCTGGCCTTGGCCTTGGGGCTGGCCGGTTCGGCCTTGCGCTTGAGCGCTGCGACACTGGCTTCCTTTTCCCGCGCCATTACATCCAGCACCAGATTGGAGGAGCTTTCCATGTATTCCAGGTAGCGCTGGAATTCCTCGTCGCTGAAGTCGCGCAGGTTGTCGTGCTTGCGATAGAGGTTGATGAAGCGGCGCTCGCGCTCATACTGTCGCGGCAGGGCCATCACCCCCCAGCTTTCGAGGGTTTTCTCGATCTGCGGATTGTAGGTACGCATGAATTTCAACAGGAAGGGAATGGGATCGTGGCGCGCCAGCAGGGAGGCACTGCGCAGCACCATTTCCAGCGGCATGATCTTCTTGCCGCTCTCCACATCTTCCAGCACTGTCTTGTCGGAAAGCCCGAGGCTCTCGGCCAGTTCTTTCAGGGTCAGCCCGGCAGTCTCCCGGGCATCACGCAGGAAGCGCCCGGCATCGGCCATGGCCTCCAGCCGTTCCGGTTCCATGCTGCCGGTAAGCAGTTGCCGCAGCGAGGTCTCGCCGAACATGGCGGTGAGTGTCGTGGTGCTGCGCGCCAGCTCCAGGGTACCGCCGGCCACCTGCCCGGTCAGACGCCGCAGGGCGTCAATGAGGGAACGATTCTCGGTTTCGTCTCGCTTCTTGTCGCTCATGCCTGTCACCCTCGTTGCTGAATTGGACCCGCAGTATAACCTAGCCCCCGCTTTCCCCCACCGGCAGGCCGGATTCCAGGGCGAAGATCTGGCGCAGGATGTCCCGCCACTCCTGGTATTGGGACTGCAGGCTGCCGCTCAGGCGAAACACCCGGCCGCTGACATCCATCACCGTGGGCGTGACTTCGTTGTCGAAACCCTGGGCCAGTTCCTGCAGATCCTGCTGCTGGATCTTGCTCCAGCGGAAGGTGTTGTAGTTCTGCTCCAGGGCGGCATAGGAGCCGCGACGTCCGGCGCTGTCACGGTCCTGCAGGCGGCGGTAGTAGTCGCTGATGTAATGGGCCTGCTCCCGCCCGTACTGTCGCCACAGGTTGTAGGTGGGGCGCAGGGCCTCCACCAGATCGACAAACTGTTCGTCGACGGTGTCGATAAAGCGATATTCCTGCTCGCGGATGCGTTCCACCCGGGCCAGCATGGGATCACCCTGGGCCGGCAGCCGCAGTACCCGGTAGCGGCCGCTGTCGTCGCTGCCGAGGTAGTCGGCAAAAACCTCGGGGGCGAGGCTGGCGGCGTAGCGCAGCTCGCTCACCCGGCGGATCTCGCGCGCGGCGCCAGCGCCCTGCTGCGATCGCGCGGCCAGCAGGTCGTTGGCCAGCTGGCGATAGAGATCGGCAAAGGGGTCATCCTCCGCCGCCACCGGGTAGTCCGCAGAACCGGCCAGGTCGGTATAGGCCCGGTCGATCCAGGTCCGCCCGGTGGCGTCGCGGGCACTCACCCTGAGCGCCAGCCGCTGGCCGTCGGAATGCAAAATGGTGGCATCGATCTGCAACTGGGCGGTGGGGTCCGCTTCCGGCAGCACCCGCACCGCCCCCCAGGCGCCAGAGGCCACCAGGGACTGGCGCAGCAGCACCGGCAGGTAGCGCACCTCGGCGCGGCGGATGTCGGGAAAAATACCGCGCGTACCGTGCGTGGTGACATCCTCCGGCAGTCCCGGATCGAACACCGTGATGCTGACATCCAGCACCTGCTCCGGATCCGCCGCCAGCGCGCGCTGCAGGGTCACCGCCCCCACCGGCTCCGGCCAAGTCTCGGCGCTCGGCGGCAGGGGCTCGCGCCCGGCCGGCGGCAGGGAGGGACCGCCGCTGCAGGCCACCAGCAGAGCCAGACAGAATCCGAGTACGAGTCGCATCATTGCGCCTCCGTGGTGCATACCCGGCCGCGGGTGACGGTCATCTCGCAGCGATAGCCGGTGCTGCCGGGTACGAAACGGTCGTATACCCGGTTCAGAGTGAACGGGTAGGACACCTGGTCGGACACCACCGTGGTGGCCACATTCAGGTACTGGCGGTCAGCGCTCAGGGTCAGCCGATGGCGAATACTCAGCCCCCCGGGAAGCAGCAGGGTGAACACCAGCTGATGGCCGTCCCAGCCACACAGCTCCCGCCCCAGCGGCGAGTCCTTGCGATAGGCTTCCGGCCCCGCAAACTGGCAGTCGAGGGCAAAGTCACCTTCGCGCTCGACCTGGATGCCCTCCTCGTCCTGGGCGATGGTCAGCAGGGTGGACTGGGTGATCATGTCCGCCATCCGCGCCAGCCCGATCACCGAGGCGCCACTGTTGCCACCCCCTATCGAGATACCGGAACCACCCGCCTCCCCGGGACCACTGCGTCGCTCGGCCTGGCGCCGCAATTCACGAACCAGGGCATTGAGCCGGGCCTGAATGTCATCGCTCTGGCCGTAGTTGCGCTCCCAGGAACCACTGAAATCCACCGGTTGCCGACTTTCCCCGCTCAGTTTGGGCAGCTGGCCCTGGCTGCTGCAGGCCGACAGCAGCACGGCCAGCAGCAGGCCAGCGAGGCGGCATGTTCCGGACGGACGAGCAATCATCGGATTCCAGTGTTCTTTGCAGGTGATATAGCCGTATCCAGTGGCACACTCGCGCTACTGGCAAGGTGTGCCGACCCGGGCATCGTAGCGCCGCTCCAACCTGGCACCACGCTCTCGAAGGCGAGGTGCCCCTGCGGGTCAGCCAGAGCGCTGTCCGACCCAATAGCAACAGCGTCGGCCTAGGGTTTCAGGCCGGGTTGATGGCGGTTGAAGGGGGGGCGACCTTTCAGTTTGCCACTATTATTGGCAGAGTGGCCGGTTGCGACTTCCAGCGCGGCGGCATCGGTAACGGTCAACACTTCCCTGCTGCGGCGAAATGGCGGCTTGCCCTTCATCTCGACAGTCCATACGGTCACGGTCTGCACCGGTTCCCCCGCGGCGGCGCTGGCATCGGCGGCGGCGCTGGAAACCGGACCAGATGCCTGGACACTTGCAGCCAGCAACAGGGCAGTAAGAGCAACGATATTGCGCATAGGTTCATTCCTGACATGGGTTTGGGCCATCTTATCGTCGCTACTCCCGCTAAACCAGCAATACCGTACCCACAATGTTGCACCAGAAAGCACCAGTGGCGCACCAGATTAGTGCAATTTGGGCTGTTACAGGCACTGATCCTGCCGGGATCCATGGCACCGGATCGCACAAAACCTGCCTTCAGGGGAATCTGGCAGGAATCTTGCTTTGATCGTAAGTGGCCAGCAGCCCGCCCTCCACCCACGAAGGCCCAGCCTCATGCATCGCATCCTGTCCCGCTCCTCGTCCACCCTCTCCTGGCAGACCTCGTGCCGCGCTCTGCACCGCCTGGCAATCTCGCTCTCCCTGGGGCTTGCAATGCTGGCCCCACCGGCCTTCGCACTGGATTTTCCCTATACCGTCCCCTTGCACAGCAACGCGTCGGGCACCCTGACCATCAGCACCCAGCTGGGTTCGTCCACAGCCGAATTCCTGCTCGATACCGGCGCTGGCATCGTCACCATCGGCTCCAGGCTGCTGGACGAATTGCACCGTCAGGGCAGTATCCAGCCCTCGCACCGCATGGCGCTGCGCCTGGCGAACAACCGGGTACAGGCCGTACAGGTCTACCGGGTGGAGAGCCTGCGGGTCGGTGGGCACTGCGAGTTGGGACCGCTCGACGTGGCGGTACTGCCGGGAGAATCACGCAATCTGCTGGGACTGAGCGCCCTGAACAAAACGGCGCCCTTTGCTGTTGACGTGCGCGCCTCCACCCTGTTGCTCAGCCACTGCGGAGCGGAAAAACACCTGGCAGGCCTTAACTGAGTCATGGGGGCCGGTCCGAGGCCACAAGCCACCAATATCCAGCGAGCGTATCCAGCCTGTTTTTTGTAGTAATCTTACATAGCGCCCTCTGAGCGCCGTGGAGCCCCCCCTGGACACCGGAGACCTTTGTAGTTCCACTACAAGCTGTTGGTAGTTAACCGCTTTTGCATGCCACGGCGCTCCCCCAGCCATGCGCGAAGCTATATACTCGCGCCCTTGTCACCACACGCCCCTTCCACCCGGCCCCGCCGCCGGCTGACGATATGGAGTTTCCATGGCCAAAC
>JBKDZQ010000196.1:0-6850 GCA_047971325.1 Parahaliea sp. | reverse complement strand
TGTGCAGCAGCGGCGAGCCCGTCATGCCTGGCCGGCCTGCCAGCGGCTCAGGGCGACGGCGATGTCCTCCACCCGCGCCAGCCGCACCCGCGACCAGCGCGACAGCAGGGTGTGCAGCAGCAGTGTGGGGATGGCCACCACCAGGCCCAGCTCGGTGGTGATCAGGGCCTTGGAAATACCGCTGGAAACCGCTTCCGGGTCACCGGCGCCGAATACGGTCATCAACTGGAAAGTTTCTATCATGCCGCTGACGGTGCCCAGCAGCCCGAGCAGCGGGGCGACCGCGGCGATGACGGAGAGCGCGCCGAGCCAGCTTTCCAGCCTGCGCCGGTGGCGGTTGATACCGGCGAACAGCAGGTCGTCGCGCAGCGCTCCCGCCGGCGTGTTCAGGGTGGCGTCGAGCAGGTCGCCGCTGACGCCACCGGTGGCCTGCCGCGAAGCGCGCAGGTCGGTTTCATCGGGGTCGTTGCCAGTGTTGTCCAGCATCGCCGACAGCCCGCTCTCGCCGCGACCGCCGGCGGTGTTCAGGCGGCGGAACTGGACCAGCTTGCCGGCCACCACCAGCAGGGCCGCCAGCCCCAGGGCCAGAATGGGTGCCACCCAGATACCGCCGCGCCGGATGTGCGCCAGCAGCGAGGCGGATGGCCCGTCCCCGGCAAGCGCCTGGTCCAGGCCGGGAGCGAGGGTGATAAAGCCGTAGTCCTGGCGGTAGAGCTGTTCCAGGGCCGCGGCGGCGTCGGTGTTGAGCGCACGGCTGGCAACGGCCGGTGCCCCGGGCTTTTTCACCAGCAGCCCGGCGCTGTGCAGCTCCGGCCGCAGGTACCACGCCACCGGGCCGATGGCGATGGTGCTGGCCGCTACCAGCTCGCCATTGTCGAGAGCGATGTCCTCGTTGCTCCAGCCGGGAAAAATACCCTCTGCCAGGCTGTCCACCTGCTGCCGCAGGGTGCCCAGCTGATCGCCCAGCGCGGCACCGGCACCGCCGCCGGTGTTTTCCGGGTGGCGACTCAGGTAGCTCGCCACCAGATGGCGCTGGTAATCACTCTGTTCCCGCCACTGGTCGAGTCTCTCCCGCAGGTTGCTCAGGGTCAGGTCGCGTTCATCGGCGGCGCGACTGGCCGCGGCGTTGCGCTCGCGCAGTTGCCCAACCTCGCTTTCCAGCGCGTTCAGCTTTTTCGCCAGCACGCCGCGCTCGCGATTGACCCGTGATTCACTCGCCGCCAGCGCCTTTTGCGCCGACTGGATGTCGCGGGAGAGTGTCGCGCTGGCCTCGCCGAGGGTGGCCGCCAGGGCGCCGGACAGGCCCGGCAGCGCCAGGCAGCAGACCAGAACGCTGCGGGCGAGAGACTTACTGCGCATGATCGATGTCGGCCAGTTCGAGCGGGTTTACCTCCGGGGCCAGCCTGACAGGCAGGCTGACCAGGGCGGCCGGGTTGCGATTTTCCAGGGCGTCGATGGCGACCCGCAGTGCAGCGGGGTCGAGACTGTGGTCCTCCTGCCAGATCCAGGCTTCGCGGCCCGCGTAGCCGGTTCCCCGGTGTGCGCCATCGGCAGAGATGTACCAGCCGTGGGATGCCCCCAGGTAGAGCTGGGTTACATACAGTTCCCGACCATCGTCCAGCGCGATCAGGCCCTGGGTCAGCGTGGTGAGCCGCTGGAAGTCCTCCAGCATGCCGAACAGCTCCAGGTAGGTTTGCAGGGTAGAGCTGGCCTTGTCGTCCTCGCCCAGGCTGTCGATGCGTTCGCGCCAGGCGCTGGCCACCGGTGGAGGCAGGCTGGGCAGCAGGGCCTGGGCCAGGTGCTGCTGGTATCGGGTGAATTCGCCGACCGCCAGCTGTTCCGCCTCCAGCGCCTGCTGGCCGACCAGCAGTTCCGCCCTGGCTTCGGCCACCGCGTCATCCTCGCCATCGTGGCTGCTGATGGCTGTCTGCAACTGCTCGCGCTCCCTGGTCAGCAGGTCGATGCGCAGTTCGAGTTGCGCTTTTTCCTGTTGCCACTGCTGGCTGATCTGCTGTTGCTGGCGCTCCAGCGCCAGCCACTGGCTGGCGAGTTCGCGGGCATCGCCCAGCGGCGAGGAAGCGGTGGCGGCCAGGACGGCGGGTGTCGTCGCGGCCAGCAGCAGGCTGGCCAGCAGCGCCGGCATGGACCGGCGGGCCGGCTGGAAGGAGAAGCAATTGCCGTTGTTCATGGTGTGGATCAGTTCATGGGCTGTTCGTGGAGTACCCGCATTCTATTCTTGTTTGCAAATGATAACAATTATCAATTAGTATTCGCGACCTGCCCCGATTGAACCGATGCCCTGCCGTCATACGCGGCCCAATGGAGTGCCCATGAAGTCTTTACTGCCTTTGCTCCTGTCACTGGTGGTGCCCGCCGCGTTCGGCCATACCCCCTATCTCGCCCCCAATACCTTCGAGCCGCTCAACGGCGACGTGGTGACCCTGGACGCCGCCTTCGCCGAGCACTTCTTCGTGCCCGAGGCCGCCTTTGACATGGGCCAGTTCGCGGTGACCCATCCCGACGGCCGCGTGCACGCCCCCGAAACCCTGGTGGTACTCAGGACGCGGGCGGTGCTTGAGCACCGTCTGGCCACGGATGGCACCTACCGCTTCAGCACCGGGCGCCGGCTGGGCCGCGTGTTCAGGATGTACGAGCTGGACGGCAAGCGCCAGGTGGCGGAGGACCCCGCCGCGCCGCTGCCGCCCGGCGCCAAGCCGCAGGCGTTTTTCCAGTCGGTGACCATGGCCGAAACCTATGTCAGCAAGGGGGCGCCGAACCGTGCCGCCCTCGCCCCCCGCAACGACGGGCTGGAACTGGTGGCGCAGGGGCACCCGAGCGAACTGTTCGCCGGGGAGGCCTTCGATCTGCGCGCCCTGTTTTTCGGCGAAGCCCTGGCCGGATTGAAGGTCGATGTGCTGCTTGCCTCCGGCCTGCTCGGCGCCACCGAGCCCCTGCAGACACTGTCCAGCTCCGACAGCGGGGCTATCAGCTTTGTGCCGCCGCAGAAGGGTATTTACCTGCTGCGCACGCGCCACCGGGCGCCGTCGCCGGAGGGTTCGCTGGCACCGGAGTACAGCCACACCTACACCCTGGTTCTGGAAGTTATCGAGTAGCAAGCAGCCGAGGAGGCGAGACACACCATGAAAAAATTGACAGGCGCAGGACTCACGCTGCTGATCGGCGTCGCCGCCGCGCAGGTGGAAGCGGCCTCGCATTTCAAGGCCATGTTCATTGACCAGTACGACGGCAACGGTGATGGCAAGCTCAGCAGCGTCGAGTTCGAGCAGGCCCGCCGCGACCGCTTCGACCGCACCGACGTCGACCACAGTGGCACGGTGGACCCGGACGAATACCTGCTGGAATGGGAAAACCGGATGGATGCGCAGCTCAAGCGCGACCGCACGTCCGAGCTTGGCAGGGTTGACCGGCGCTTCAAGGCGCTGGATGCCGACGGTGACAAGCGGATCAGCAGCGAGGAGTTCGAGGTATCGGGAGAACGCGCCTTTGCACAGCTCGACCTGAACAGCGATGGCGTTGTCGACGCCAGCGACGCCGAGCAGGCGAAAGCAGAAGAAAAGGCCAGGGACGAACACAAACCGCTCACACGCAAGGAGGCGCTGGACAAGGTGCGGCCCCTTCTCCACCTGCCGAGCACGCACAGCCAGTGGGGTGCACAGGCGCTCTACGACGAGGACGGCGATGACCGGGTGACCCGGGAGGAGTTCAGCCGTGAACGCCAGGCGCAGTTTGCCCGCACCGATGGCAACGGCGATGGCGGTATCGATGCAAAAGAGTACCGGCGGGAATTTGAAGATCGCCTGGAAGCGGCGATCGAGTCCCACCGCAAGGGCCAGGTCAAGCAGACCGGGGTGCGCTTCGACGCCCTGGACCGGGACGACGACGGCATCATGACCTTTGGCGAATACCAGCGCTCCGGCCACGGCAGCTTCAAGCGCTGGGACACTGATCACGACGGCTACGTGACCTGGGACGAGGCCGCGCCGCTGCCCCGGGTCGATGATGCGGCGGACGACGACAAGGCTGACAGTGACAAGGCTGACGCCGGGAAGGATGCCGGCGCCGCCAGCAAGCGGAACCAGGCAAAAACCTGATATGAGGGCGAGTGCCTCCGCTGCGGGATACCTTGCGGGCTGGCTGCTGGTGGCGGTGTCGAGCACCGTCGCCAACACCGCCCTGGCGGAGTATGCGGAGCCGCTTCGCTATCACCGGGACGCTGTGCTCGGGACATCGCTGGATGTGAGTGTGTACGGGGCAAAGCGGAGCGCGGCGGACGCGGCCGTCCGGCGCATGGAGCGGGAACTCGAGCGGCTGGAGGCGGTGCTGTCGACCTATCGCAGTGACAGCGAACTGTCCCGGGCCAATCGCGCGGGCAAGCTGGCTCCCGCCTCCAGTGACCTGCTGGCGGTGCTGCGCCTGTGCGAGCAATGGCGCGAGCGCAGCGCAGAGCGCTTCAGTTGTCGCATGGGCAGGGTCATCGCCTACTGGGACGAGGCACAGCGCAGCCAGCAGGCACCGGACCGGGTCGCGGTGCGGGCCCTGGCCTGGCGGGCCAACCGGGCGGAACTGGTGCAGCCGCCGCAGGCGGTGGTCCTGCCGGAGCCGGTGGAACTGGCGCCGGATGGTCTGGCCAAGGGCTACATCATCGATCGACTGGCACAGGTGCTGCGCCGGGCGCTGCCGGGGGCGGCCTTCAAGCTGGATATCGGCGGAGACGCAATCTACGAGGGCCGGCCACCGGGACGGGCGGGCTGGGATGTCGGCCTGGCGGACCCGGTAGCCACCGCCGACAACGGCGGTTTCATCGGCCAGTTGCGGCTTTCCTCCCGCGCCATTGCCGCCAGCGGGCACCACAGCCGCTCCCGGCATATCGGCAAGCGGGAGTACAGCCACATCCTGCAGCCGCGGGACGGCTGGCCGGTGGCGGATGCACCGGCCGCCGTGGTGGTGGCCGATGACGCCGTGACCGCCGATGCCGTGGCGACCGCGCTCGCCGCGTCGACACTGGCGGAGGGCATCGACTGGGTCAATACCCTGGAGGGCGTCGAGGCGCTGGTGATCGGCCCGCAGGGGCGCCAGCTGGCCTCGGCCAACTGGGCCGCGCTGGTCAGTGGCGGGGACAACCGTGGTGGGGAGCAGGCCGCAAACCTGCGGCTGCGCTACGAACTGCCCCGGCTGGCGGTGGCGGAGTACCACCCGCCCTATGTGTCCATCTGGATCAGCAACGGCGAGCGCCAGACGGTGAAGAACCTGCTGTTGCTGGGCGAAAGCGAGCGCTGGGCGAAGGAGAACCGTCGCTGGTGGCGCAAGGTGGGTCGCCGCGACCCCACCCTGCTCGATGGTATCGCCCGCCCGACCCGCAGTCCCGGCGTCTACGACCTGGTGTGGGATGGCCGCGACGATTTTGGCCGGCCCCTGCCGACAGGCGATTACACCCTGCACCTGGAGGCCTCCCGGGAAGCCGGAGGAACGGCGTATCGCCAGATTCCCTTCGTATGGGGCGGTGCCGCCACCGAGTATAACGCCGCGGCGCAGGGGGAGTTTGGCGACATACACCTGCAGGTGTATGCGGGCGCCCCGGTGGCACCGGCAAGTTAGCGCCCGCAGGCACGCGAAAAACAGGGCGCAAGAAGTTTGGCGCGATACACCACTTTAACCAGGTACAGGTCGCCCCGCAGCAGGGGCGAGCGTTCAACCATTGGCCGCGGGACGATGCGGCCGAACAACAGTTTCAGGAGCTGATGACAATGACTATCCCTAGCAAAAGTAGCGCTGGCCGCGGTAAATGCGACGCCCTCCCCGGGTCGTGTGGCGGTTTCCGCCGTTCCGCCATTGCCCGGGGGTTGCTGCTGGCCTGCTGTGGACCGGTGTTCTGCGGACAGGCGCTGGCGCAGTCCGGGGCGGCGCAGGAGCTGGATCTCACCGTGGTCGAGTCCGAGAGCATCGAGCGCGATGCCGTGGTGGATGTCATCACCACCCAGGATATCAACGCCCGGCAGGTCGATAACACCGACGATCTGATCCGCTATATTCCGGGGGTTTCCGTGTCCCGGGGCGACGACCGCTGGGGCGCCAGCGGCTTCAATATCCGCGGCCTGGACGAGGACCGGGTGGCCATCAATGTCGATGGCGTACCCCAGGGCGAAACCCTCAAGGACGAGGGCGGCCAGGCCTACGGCTACTTCAAGGGCTCGCGCAACGGCATCGATATCGAGGCCCTGAAGTCGGTGGAAGTGGTCAAGGGTGCCGATGCCCTGTTCTCCGGCAGCGGCGCGCTGGCGGGAGCGGTCAATATGACCACCAAGGACCCGGATGATTTCCTGGCGCCGGAGGGCGATGACGGGGGTGGAATGCTGAAGGTCGGCTACGCCACAGACAGCAACGAGGCCAGGGCCTCCGGCTCTATCGCCAATCGCGTCGGGCGCCTGGAATCACTGCTGATCTACACTTATCGCCAGGGCCACGAATACGAAAACTACCACATGCGCGGGGCAGACATCACCGGTGCGGGCAGGGAGGTGCCGGACCCCCAGGACCGGAAGCTCGACAGTGTGCTGGCCAAGCTGATCTACCAGATCAGCCCGAACCAGGAAATCGGCTTTACCGGCACCTACTTCGACCGCAACACCGAAACCGCCGCCAAGTCCTTCGACGGCGGCTGGTACAGCGGGCGGGTGGGCGACGACACCAATACCGTAAAGCGCTACACACTGTTCTACACGCTGGAACAACAGACGCCGGTATTCGACACCTTCGAGGCGTCCATCAACCGCCAGGAGATCGAGCTGGAGGCCATCACCCGCCAGCGCGCGACCTTTTCCATTCCGCCCTT
>JBKDZQ010000195.1:0-3065 GCA_047971325.1 Parahaliea sp. | reverse complement strand
GCATCATCCTTCTTACCACCGCCTCCTTGCGCTCTGGTGAATAGCGTGTCATTACTCAATCCTAAGCGCCCCCCGAATAGGGATGAAAAATTAGACGCGACAACTATCCTGCCACGGGGGGATAGGAACCAGCATTCAATGCGTCAAATGGGAAGTACGGCCATCGACAGTCATGCCGCTGGTCCCGGCGTGGCCTTATGGTGGTTTTTGGGTTGATGGTCCCAGGATGGTCCCAGACGAGAAGCGAATCAGAAAATTACTTTTAAAATCAATAGGTTGAACATGTAAATGGCGGAGAGCGAGAGATTCGAATCTACAAAGGGCGAAAATGATGCATCTGAATGCCCTCCCACGCCTTTAAAATCAGGCTCGTCAGCAGAATCTATGGGTGAGCTTTGGCTTCGGTAAGGCGCCAAGTGCATGATACAAGGCGATTTCCGCGCCTCGTTAGAACGAAGCCGCTACGCGGCAAGAGACCTGCACCGATCCCCTCCCAAGCGAATAATGCCTCCACGTGCTTATCCCGAGCACGACCACAGGAGGCATTCTCATGCACACAGCACAGCAACAGAAATTCCAGTCACTGTACCGCAAACATGTTAGCGCGCTGCGCCGGCAGGGCAAAGCGGAACGCACCATCGATTCCTACGCCCGTGCCGTTCGTCGCATCGCCGAGTTCTGGGACACCTGCCCCGACGCCCTGACCCAGGAGCAGCTCGAAGCGTACTTCTCTTCGCTGGTGGAAACCCACTCCTGGTCGACCGTCAAGGTGGACCGCAACGGCCTGCAGTTCTTCTACCAGCACGTTCTCAAGAAGGACTGGGTCTGGGTGGACATCGTCAAACCACCCAGGAAGAAGCCGCTGCCCGACATTCTCACCCTCAAGGAAATCGAGCGGCTGATCAACGGCACCCGCGAGCTGCGCTACCAGACCTTTATCCTGGTGGCCTTCAGTATGGGGCTGCGCCTGGGCGAAGCCCTGAACCTGCGGGTGGGGGATATCGATGGTGAGCGCATGAAGGTGCATATCCGCCAGGGTAAGGGTTGCAAGGATCGCTTTGTGACGCTGCCCACCATCAGCCTGCAGGCGCTGCGCCGCTATTGGGCCAGTCATCGCAACCCCGACCTGCTCTTCCCCCGGGCCGCAACCCGCAAGAGCGGGCCGGGGCTACCGTGTCCATGGATCGCGGTGGCTTGCAAAGATCCTTCAAAGCCATTATCAAGGATTGTGGTATCCGCAAGGTCGTCACCATTCACACGCTGCGCCACTGCTACGGGGCACACCTGGTCGAAGCTGGCGTAAACCTGCGTGCCATCCAGCACGCAATGGGCCACGACTGTCCCAGGACCACCGCGCTGTATACGCAGTTGACCGAGGTCACCCAGACCGACACCGACCAGCGCATCAATCGGCTGGTCGCGAAGATGCGCATCCACTGGGGCTGCTGAGATGGACCTCGCCACGGTGTTTGAACGCTACCGGGAGCGCTTTCTGGCCAACCCTGGCAACACGCTGACAGCCGATCAATGGTCCGCCTGCAATGCCATCACCGGCTGCCGTACCGGGCAGTGCGGGGAGTTGGCGCTGGCGTGCCAGGATTGCCAGCGCTCTGGCACCCGCTTCTGCTCCTGTGGGCATCGGGCCTGTAATCAATGCCAGCAGGAGGCGGCCCAGCAGTGGTTGGCGCGCCAGCAACAGAAGTTACTGCCTGTGCCCTATTACCTGGTGACCTTCACGCTGCCGGTTGAGTTGCGGGGGCTGGCCAAACGCCATCCTCGTACGGTCTACGCCCTGCTGATGCGCTGCGCCGCTGAGACCCTGCGGCGCTTTGGCCGCAACAAAAAGGGCTTCACGGCGGAACTGGGCCTGTGTGCGGTGTTGCACACCCATACCCGCCGGCTCGATTACCACCCTCACGTTCACATTGTGGTGCCGGGCGGTGGTATCCACCGATCCCGGCGCGAATGGCGTGGGCTCAAGGGCGGTTACCTGTTCAATGGCCGGGCACTGGCCGCCGCCTTCCGCGGCGCCTTCCTGCGGGCCCTGGTGGATAGCGGCCTGAGACCACCGAACACCCCGCGGCGCTGGATTGTGCACTGCCAGCAGGCCGGTCGCGGCCTCCAGGCCTTGCAGTACCTGTCCCGCTACCTGTATCGCGGCGTGATCAGCGACCGGAATATCCTGGCGGACGATGGCGACCACATCACCTTCCGCTACCAGGACAGTCGCAGCCATCGCTGGCAGACCCGCACCCTGCCGGGCGAGGACTTCATCGCCCTGGTATTGCAGCATGTGTTGCCCAAAGGCTTCCGCCGGGCGCGGGACTACGGCTTCCTTCACGGCAATGCCAGGGTTCTGCTGCGTATCGTGCAATGGGTGCTGCGCACACCGGTGCCAGAGCCACTGAGGAAGGCGCGCACGGTGTTTACCTGTCCGCACTGCCATGGGCGGATGCAGGTCTGCGGTGTGCGCCGACACTGGGAGCCAGGGTAGAACGGAAACAGCGCCTTACACCCGCCATGCTCCAGACAAGGAGGGCGTGACGTACTGATGGCACAAGCGTTCTTTAAAAATCGCCGACCCGGTGAGGCTGGCACTCGACTGAAGAAACCCCTTCCGCACGACGCTTCGCGTGAGCAGCCAGCTCCGCGATTATTTATTTGCTTATAAACAGCGACAGGTTCCGGGCTTGTTCAACAATGGGATAGGTCGCGGCTTACGCGCGACATATCCTTATCTGTTACACCTGAGCTGAACGATGGACAGATCGCTTATGTACTGAATGTTCCACCGGTGCCGGTCGCTGCGTTTTGGTCGGTAACTCTATACAACGCCGCTGGATATCTGGAGCCCAATGCCCTGGGTACCTACGCTGTCAGAACCTGTTTACGATCTTCTGAGTAACAGCGCCAAAAAAGCCAGATGGATGAACTGCAAGCTGCTGTTGAGTTGACGTTCGCAGTTCTTCCATAACCTTCGGTTCTTCTCCAACCAGGCAAAGCTGCGCTCAACAATCCAACGTTTGGGCATGACCTTGAAGGTATGCAGTTCACTGCGCCTGGCA
>JBKDZQ010000194.1:0-1532 GCA_047971325.1 Parahaliea sp. | reverse complement strand
GCTTGACCCCGGACTGCACGTGATCGTCAAACACCCGGGACAGCTCCAGCATCATTTTGTCCAGGCTGCCCGATTCCTCGCCCACCCGCGTCATCTGGATCACCATGGGGGTGAACATACCGGTTTCCTCCAGCGCCACCGACATGCGCCTGCCCGCCTTCACCGCCGGCGGCAATACCTGTAGCGCCTCCTTGAGCACGCTGTTGTCCACGGTGTCGATGGCGATGGAGATCGCCTTGAGCAGGGACACCCCGTTGCCCACCAGGGTGCCCACGGTGCGGGCGAACTTGGACATCTCGAACTCGAAGACGATCCCGCCCGCCAGTGGCATTTTCAGCAGGCGCCGGTGCAGGGCGAGGCGCCCCTTGGGGCTGCGCAGCCAGTTGCGCAGCCACAGCCCAACGCCCAGCAGCAACAGGGCCAGCAGCCAGCCCCAGCTCTGGATGAATTCGGCACTGGCGATAACCATGCGGGTCATCGCCGGCAGGGCCTCCCCCATGTCCTCGAACAGGCTCTCGAACTGGGGCACCACGAAACCGAGCATCACCGCCACCGACAGCACCGATACCACCAGCAGGATGATGGGATAGATCAGCGCGGAGACCACGCTGTCGCGGTTGGCCCTGGCGTTTTCCAGGTACTCCACCAGCCGGTCGAGCACGGCGGACAGGTGGCCGCTGGCCTCGCCGGAGCGCACCATGTTGATATAGAAGGAACCGAACACCCGGTCGTGGGGCTGCAGCGCCTGGCTGAGGGACTTGCCGCCCTTCACCGCCTTGAGCAGCTCGCCCAGCAGGCTGTGCAGGGCGGGCTCGGAGGCCATGTCGATCAGCACCTTCAGCGCCCTATCCAGTGGCAGGCCGGCGCGCAGCAGCACCGCCAGCTCACTGGTCATGGCCAGCACCTGCTTGCGCCCGGGGCCCTTGCCCACGGTTTTGGCCCTGGCGCCGCCCGCCTGGGCGCTGCCGGCTTCCAGCTTCAGCAAAGTCATACCCTGGCCGCGCAACTGGCGGGAGGCCAGCTCCAGGCCATCAGCCTCTATGCTGCCATCGACGGTTTTGCCATCGCGGGCGATGGCCTTGTAGACAAAGTGGGCCATTGACGAAGATTCCGGGCTCAGACCGCCGGCGAGGCCAGCGCTGCCGCCGCCTCGACCTGGTCGGCGGACTCGGTCTGGTCCTGGGTCACGCGCATCACTTCCTCCAGCGAGGTGCTGCCCGCCACCACCTTGCGCAGCCCGTCCTCATAGAGAGTGATCATGCCCTGCCTGCGGGCGGCGGCGTGCAACACGGTGGCGTCGGCGCCGGACATGATCACCCGGTGCATGTCCTCGTCCAGCACGAACAGTTCGTGGATGGCGATCCGGCCGGCATAGCCGGTGTCCAGACAGTGCTCGCAGCCTTCGGCCTGGTACACACTGCGCTGGCCCTCCTTGAGAAAGCGCGCCAGGCCATAGTGGCGAATGGCCTGGCCGTCCAGCTCGCGCTCCCGCTTGCAGTGGCGGCACAGGGTACGCAGCAGGCGCTGGGCCA
>JBKDZQ010000193.1:0-5926 GCA_047971325.1 Parahaliea sp. | reverse complement strand
TGGCCTCCACGTCCAGCAGGCCGGCCAGCGCCTGGATGGTGGCTTCGCCCCCCGGAGGGCATTTGTTGATGGCCTCGCCACCGGCGATGGCCTCGGCGTAGGGACGACAGCCCGGGTGGCCGCACTGGCCGCACTGGGTCTGGGGCAGCAGGGCGTTGATCTGGTCGGCGATGGGGTCGCCCTCGGTCTTGAAGCGCACGGCGGCAAAGCCCAGCACCGCGCCAAACACCAGGCCAAGGCCGACCAGCGCCATCAGGGCGGCGAGCAGGGGATACTGGGCGATCAGTTCAAGCACGTGGCATTACACCAGGCCGGCGAAGCCCATGAAGGCCAGTGACATCAGCCCCGCCGTCACCATGCCGATGGCGGCACCCCGGAAGGGGGTGGGTATGTCGGCCACCGTCAGCCGCTCGCGCATGGCGGCGAACAGCACCAGCACCAGTGAGAAACCCACCGCGGCGCCAAAGCCGTAGAACAGCGATTGCAGGAAATTGTGTTCCTTGTTGATATTGAGCAAAGCCACCCCCAACACCGCGCAGTTGGTGGTGATGAGGGGCAGGTAGACACCCAGTACCCGGTACAGCAGGGGGCTGCTCTTGCGCACGACCATTTCGGTGAACTGGACAACCACCGCGATCACCAGGATGAAGGAAATGGTGCGCAGGTATTCCAGCCCCAGCGGCACCAGCAGGTAGTTGAACACCAGGTAACTGCACACCGAGGCCAGGGTCAGCACGAAGGTGGTGGCGGCGGACATGCCCATGGCGGTTTCGAGCTTGTTGGACACGCCCATGAAGGGGCACAGTCCCAGGAACTGTACCAGCACGAAGTTGTTGACCAAAATGGCGCCGATCAACAGGATGGAGTAGTCAGCCAGCATGGATATATCGTCGATGCAAATGCGGCAATGGGTGTCCGCGGTGGTGCCCCGCAGTCAAGGGCGCCATGTTAAGGAGTTCGGCGCAGGCAGACAACTCGCTATTGGGCATAAGCTCATAACCTCGCCGGCCAGCTGGCGGCCTGGATCGGGGGAGGGGCTGGGTCACTTCACCTGCATGCCCGGCCTGGCGCCGTTGTCCGGGCTCAGCAGGAAGATGTCCTCGCCGCCGGGGCCCGCCGCCAGCACCATGCCCTCGCTGAGGCCAAAGCGCATCTGGCGCGGCGCCAGGTTGGCCACCACCACCGTCAGTCGCCCCACCAGTTCCTCGGGTCGGTAGGCCGCCTTGATGCCGGCAAAGACCTGGCGCTGCTCGCCGCCCAGGCCCAGGGTCAGGCGCAGCAGTTTGTCGGCGCCCTCCACGTGGTCGGCGGCGATAATTTCCGCGACCCGCAGGTCGACTTTGGCGAAGTCCTCGAAGGCGATGGTGGCGACCCCGCTGTCTTTTTCCGCGGTGCCGGCCTTCCCGGCGTCATTCGCGCTGGTGTCAGCGGGTGTTGCCGGTGCCGCTGCGGGGGCGGCCTGTTCACGGCTGGCCTCTACCATGGCCTCCACCTGTTTTGGGTCGATACGGGTGATCAGCGCCTCGAAGGTCGCCAGCCGGTGCCCCAGCAGCGGGCCGCCCAGGGCGGTCCAGTCCAGGTTGTGGTTGAGGAAGCTCTCGGCCCTGGCCGCCATGCCCGGCAACACCGGCTTGAGGTAGGTCATCAGCACCCGGAACAGGTTGACGCCCACGCTGCACACGGCGTGCACCTGGGCCTGGCTGCCTGCCTGTTTGGCCAGCAGCCAGGGTTTTTGCTCGTCGATGTACTGGTTGGCGCGGTCCGCCAGGGCCATGATCTCGCGGATCGCCTTGCTGAATTCGCGGCTCTCGTAAAGGGCGGCGATGTCCTCGCCGGCGTCGATGAAGGACTGCACCAGTGGGCCCTGGGCACAGGTGGTGCTCAGGGTATTGTCAAAGCCCTTGCGCAGGAAGCCGGCGCAACGGCTGGCGATGTTGACCACCTTGCCCACCACATCGGCGTTCACTCGCTGTACGAAGTCCTCCAGGTTGAGGTCGATATCGTCCACCGAGGCGCCGAGCTTGGCGGCGAAATAGTAGCGCAGGTACTCCGCGTCCAGGTGTTCAAGATAGGTGCTGGCCTTGATGAAGGTGCCCCGGCTCTTGGACATCTTGGTGCCGTTCACCGTTAAAAACCCGTGGGCAAAGATGGCGGTGGGGGTGCGCAGCCCCGCCGAGTGCAGCATGGCCGGCCAGAACAGACCGTGGAAGTTGATGATGTCCTTGCCGATGAAGTGATAGAGCTCCGCCGGTGAGCCCCGTTGCCAGTAGCGGTCGAAATCCAGGTCCGCACTGCGCTCGCAGAGGTTCTGGAAGCTGGCGATATAGCCGATGGGAGCGTCCAGCCAGACGTAGAAGTACTTGCCGGGGGCGTCCGGAATCTCGAAACCGAAGTAGGGGGCGTCACGGCTGATGTCCCAGTCCTGCAGGCCGGCGTCCAGCCACTCCCGCAGTTTGTTGGCGATCTGCGGCTGCAGGCTGCCGGAGTCGATCCACTGCCCGAGCAGGTCGGCGAAATCCGCCAGGGTGAAGAAGTAGTGCTCGGATTCACGCTCCACCGGTGTCGCGCCGGACAGCGCCGACACCGGGTCGATCAATTCCGCCGGGGTATAGGTAGCGCCGCAGGCCTCACAGTTGTCGCCGTACTGGTCCGGCACCTTGCACTTGGGGCAACGGCCCTTGATGAAGCGGTCGGCGAGGAACAGCTGTTTTTCCGGGTCGAAGGCCTGAGTGATGGCGCGGGTGACGATATGGCCGCTGGCCCGCAGTCGCCGGTAGATTTCCTCGGACCAGTGGCGGTTCTCCGGGGAGTGGGTGCTGTAGTAGTTGTCGAAGCCGATGAGAAAGCCCGCGGCGTCCCGCTCATGTTCGGCCTGCACCCGCTGGATCTGTTCCTGGGGGCTGACGCCCAGGGCCTGTGCGGTCAGCATGATGGCGGTGCCGTGGGCGTCGTCGGCGCAGACATAGTGGCAGCGGTGGCCGCGGGATTGCTGGAAGCGCACCCAGATATCGGTCTGCACCATCTCCAGCAGGTGGCCGAGGTGGAGGGAACCGTTGGCGTAGGGCAGCGCGCTGGTCACCAGGATGTCGCGGGAGCTGTTGGCAGCCATGGTTGGTCCGTGGGTCCGGTCAAAAAAGGGGCGCCACTATAGCGTTTTTGCCGGGTCATTTCACCCGAGGGCGCTGTCCGCCGCAGGGTTTGTGGCGGCCCGGTCGATGCTTCTGTCAAGTTAATTGATAAATTAATAGATAATTGTTATCATTTGTAATAAGCCTCCCGGTACTACGCCGGTTTCTTTAACAAGGTTTCCATCCATTCCTTCGTTGTATTGGCCAATAGCGGCCAGGTAGCCGGTTTTCGGACTGGGCAGGCGTGTTCATGGCAAATTACAGGAAAAAACATGCAAAAAAACCTTCGAGTGGGCTGTGCAGGCGCGCTGGCGCTATCCACAACGCTGCTTGCACAGGCTCAAGACACGGGACCGGTCGCCAATGCCGACAACAACCCCAAGCTGGAAACCATGACGGTCTACGGCAAGCAGAACCGCATTGCCACCCAGTCCATGCTGGCCACCAAGTCCGATATGACGTTGATGGAGACCCCGGCGCCCTTGCTGGTGGTCGATGAAACCCTGATCCGCGAGCAGGGCGCCAGCGACCTGCAGGACCTGCTGCGCGACATGAGCGGCGTCACCCAGGCCGGGGACAGCTTTGGCATTGGAGATGACATTAGCATTCGCGGCCTGGGGGCCAACTACACCTACGACGGCATGTACGGCGGCGCGGGCCTGGGTAATGCCTTCAATCCCACGCGCTCGTTGACCAATGTGGACACCGTCGAGGTGCTCAAGGGCCCGGCGTCGGTGCTGTACGGCATCGGCTCCGCGGGCGGCATCATCAACCTGATCGAGAAAAAGCCGGACTTCAACCGCTTCACCGACCTGGAGGCCATCGCGGGGGCCTGGGACACCTATTCCCTGGAAGTGGACCACGGCGGCGTGATCAGCGACGACATCGCCTACCGGCTGGTAGCCAAGAGCGCCCGTAGCGATGGCTATCGCGACGTTAGCCTGGATCGCGACGAAGTCTACGGTTCGCTACGCTTTGACCTGGGCGAGCGGCAGTCACTGGTGACTTCGCTCGCCTGGATCGACGATTCGGTACAGGTGGATTCCACCGGGCATCCCATCCGCATCTACAATGAGGCCTCCACTGGCGTGGCGGCAGGCGATGTGACGGCGGGCGACCTGGTCAATGATCCGTCCGGCAGGGGAGTGGAGCTCACCGACTCCCAGCGCGAGGCGCTGGCCGCGACCATCGGTTCCGGCACGGGTTTGCGCCCCTACGACAACGGTGACACCTCGCTCGCTTCGCCGCTCTCCGCACCCAATGAGGGTGACGAACTGCGTTTCAAACTGCACTACAGGATCGCCTTCTCCAGCGCCCTGTCCCTCAGCCAGCAGTTGCAGTACCGCAACTACGAAAGCGAATTCGTGCGTCAGACCGGCGCCTACAACTACATCTACTGGAACCGCAACGGTGCCATCAACGCTGATCCGCGCGCACCGCTGGTGGACAACGGCGTACTCTATCCCTGGGCCGCCCGGCGCCAGGAGTACCGCAAGGTCACCGCCGAAGAAAAATCCTGGCAGTACTTCGCCGACCTGCAATACCGCTTCAACCTGGCCGGTATCCGCTAGGAACTGCTGCTGACGGCGAATCTGGAGGATCGCGATATTGACCTCAAGAGCTGGTCGATCTGGGATGCGGACGGTGGCGGCTCGGTCCCCTACATCTACGATCTGCGCAAGCCGAACTGGGGCAGCGGCCGTTTCGAGGACTACAACCCTTCCCTGCGAACCAACTACAACAAGCAGGTGCAGGCCTGGGGCGCGGGCCTTCAGCACGTCGCCTACCTGGGCGACAGGTGGACCACGCGCATAGGCGTCGGCTTCAACAACATCGATCAGAGCTACGAGCACCTGGGCACCGACCGCGGCGGCGCAACACCGGAACAGGATGCCAGCGACAGCGGTGTCAGCTATAACGTGGGCGTCACCTTCCGTCCGGCGGAATCGATGGCGCTGTTCCTGAATGCCTCCCGGGGGCGCACCGCCTACAGCATTCTCGGCAGCATTAGCGGCGATGACGACCGCCCCGACTCCGAGTCCGAGAGCTACGATGTCGGCATTCGCATGAAACTGCTGAACGACCAGTTGCTGGGCTCGCTGGTGGTGTTCAGGACGGCCCGGGCCAACCTGCGCTACAACAACCCGGACTACAACGACAATCCCGACGACCCCGAGTACAACGTCAGTGTGCGCCAGTACTACTACGACGGCGAGGAGCGCTCCGAGGGCGTGGAACTCGACCTCAACGCCCAGTTGTCGGCCGCCTGGTACCTGCATGTGAACGCGACCTACCAGGAAGCCCGTGACCGCATGGACCCCTACACCTCGAGCTACGGTGAGCCGATGAAGGGTACGCCGGTGGTCTCTGCCGGCACCTGGCTGACCTACACCACCGACCACTGGCTGCCGGGTACGCTCAAGGCCAGTTTTGGCGGCAACTATGTCGACGGGCGCAGCGCCGGTTCCACCAGCTTCGGCCTGCCCGACGGCTACGTGCCCTCCTACTCGGTGTGGAATGGGGCCCTGACCTGGGAAATGAAGCGCTGGCGCGCCCAGCTCAACCTCGACAACCTCAGCGACAAGACCTACTACAGCAGGGCGCTGTTCCTCGGCGGTATTCCCGGTGCGCAGCGCAATGTCAGGCTGACGCTCAACTACAGTCTCTGAACGGTGTCTGGCCGGGTTTCCGGCAGTTGCTGCGAAAGACGGTGCCGACAAGCGCTAACCCCACCTTGGGCGGTTATACGCACTCGCCATTGAGTTGCCGCTGTGGCGCCTGCGTGCGTATACTGCCGC
>JBKDZQ010000192.1:0-2496 GCA_047971325.1 Parahaliea sp. | reverse complement strand
AAAATACCGGCCTTTTCCTTTTCTTTACGTTCCGGCTCAGGCGGCCGGGTGTCGGGGGCGCGACAACGATGCGAATGGTGACATGGTTGCTGGCACTGGTGGTGCTGGCAGCACTTGGGTGGTATTGGCTGCAGCCGCGGGATGATGCGGTGGCGACGGTGGCGCCGGCTGCCGTGCCGGTGAGTCTGTACCGGGTGGAGATCATGCCCTTTCGGGAGGAAATTTCGGCCCTTGGCACCCTGCGCGCCTGGGAGTCGGTGGATATCAGCGCCAGTGTGTCGCAGATACTCACCCGCATCGCCTTCAAAGATGGCCAGCAGGTGCAGCAGGGGGATCTGCTGGCGCTGCTGAAACAGGATGAGGAGCGCGCCACCCGGCGGGAACTGAGCGCCAGCCTGGAGGACGCCCGGCGGGAAGTGCGCCGGCTGGAAGACCTGGCGCGGCGCAACCAGGTGGCCCAGAACGAACTGGACAAGGCGCGCACGCTGGTGGAAGTGCTGAGCTACCAGATCGAGGAGGTGGCCGCGCGGCTGGCGGACCGCACCATCGTCGCCCCCTTCTCCGGTACACTCGGGCTGCGCCAGGTGTCGCCCGGGGCGCTGGTCACCCCCGGCCAGCGCATCACCACACTGGATGATCTCAGCCGCATGCGCCTGGATTTCACCCTGCCGGCGGTGCAGCTGGGCGCGCTGTACATCGGCCAGCCGGTGAAGGCGCGCACCGCGGCCTTTGCCGAGCTGTTCGAAGGCGAGGTGGCGGCCATCGACAGCCGGGTCGACCCGGTGGCCCGTTCCATTACCGCCCGCGCGGTGCTGGACAACCCCGGCCGGCGCCTGCGCCCCGGGCAGTTGCTGGAAGTCACCCTGCTGGGACCGGAGCGTCAGGTGCTGCTGGTACCCGAGGAAAGCCTGCTCTCCCGCGCCATGAGCCACTACCTGTGGCGGGTTGGCCAGGGTGGCCAGGCGCAGCGGGTTGCCGTGGAAATTGGCGGACGCCGGCCCGGCTGGGTGGAGATTCACGCCGGTATTGCCGCCGGCGATGTGCTGGTGCGCGACGGCATCGGCAAATTGGGTGGTGACGTCGCGCTGGTCCGGCCGGTGGAGTCCTGAACCGTGCTGCTGTCGGATGTGTCCGTTCGCCGGCCGGTGCTGGCGGTGGTGTGCAGCGCCCTGCTGGTGGCCTTCGGTCTGCTCGCCTTCGATCGCCTGCCCTTGCGTGAATACCCCGATATTGATCCACCCATCATCGATATCACCACTCGCTATACCGGGGCTTCGGCGGTGGTGGTGGAAAACAAGATCACCGAGCTGATCGAGGACAGCCTGTCGGGGCTGGAGGGCATCAAGACCATGACCTCGCGTTCGATGGATGGCCGCTCCCAGATCACCCTCGAATTCACCCTCGATCGTGACATCGACAACGCCGCCAACGATGTCCGCGACCGCCTGTCCGGCCTGCTCAACAACCTGCCCGACGAGGCCGATCCGCCGGAGGTGGAAAAGAGTGAGGCCGACGAGGAAGTCCAGTACTGGGTCCACCTGGTGGCCCCGGGGATGGATTCGCTGGCGCTCACCGACTACGCCCAGCGCTATCTGGAGGACCGTTTCAGCGTGCTTGAGGGCGTGGCCCGGGTGCGGGTGATCGGCGCCCAGGAATACGCCATGCGCATCTGGCTGGACCGCGCCGCGCTGGTGGCGCGCCAGCTCACGGTGAGTGACATAGAAGCGGCCGTCCGCCGCCAGAACGTGGAGCTACCGGCGGGTACCCTCAACTCGCTGGAGCGGGATTTCATCGTGCGCATCGAGCGCAGCTACGCCACCGCGGAGGATTTTCGTGCCCTGGTGCTGCGCCGTGGCGACGACGGCCACCTGGTCCGCCTCGGCGACGTGGCACGGGTGGAGCTGGCGGCGGTTGAATATCGCAGCCTGTTTCGCGGCAACGGGGTGCCCATGGTGGGTCTGGGCATCGTCAAGCAGAGCACCGCCAATGCCCTGTCCATGAGCCGCCTGGTGTCGGCGGAAATCGATCGGTTCAACCGCAACCTGCCCCAGGGCATGAAACTTATCTCCAGCTTTGACGAATCGGTGTTCGTGGAGGCGGCCATCGACGAGGTGTTCCGCACCCTGCTGATCGCCGCGATCCTGGTGGTGCTGGTGATCTTCCTGTTTCTCGGCGACCCGCGCAGCCTGCTGGTGCCGGCGCTCACGGTGCCGATTTCGCTGATCGCCTCCTTCACCGCCCTGTGGTTCATGAGCTATTCCATCAACATGCTGACCTTGCTCGCCCTGGTGCTGGCCATCGGCCTGGTGGTGGATGACAGCATCGTGGTACTGGAGAACGTGCACCGCCGCCTGGTGGCCGGCGAAACACCGCTGGTGGCGGCCTTTCGCGGAACCCGCCAGGTGGGTTTCGCGGTGATCGCCACCACCCTGGTGCTGGCGGCGGTGATTGTGCCCATCACCTTCCTGGATGGCGACCTCGGCCGGCTGTTTGGCG
>JBKDZQ010000191.1:0-4020 GCA_047971325.1 Parahaliea sp. | reverse complement strand
GGGCATCGACTTCCGTCAGTGCTTCCTGCAACTGGCACTGAACAACGAAGCCTTCGAATGCGAGGGCGAAACCCAGACCGGCGGCCGTAATGTGCTGATCCGCGGCGGCGGCATCTATCTCGATATTCCGGTGCTGGTGTTCACCCTGTCGGACATCACCGCCACCAAGGCCAGCGAGCGCAGCCGTATCGAAGCCCTCAACTTTGTCTCCCACGACCTGCGTGCGCCCCTGATTTCGGTACTGGCGCTGATCGATCACGCCCGCTCCAGCCAGTCCGGACGGGAAGCGGAGGCCCTGCTCAACCAGATCGAATACTACATTCGCAGCAACCTGGGCTACGCCGAAAGCTTCGTACAACTGTCCCGTTTCCGTCACGCCCCCGAACTCGACATGAAGGACTGCGACGCGCAGGACGTTGTCGATGAAGCGGTAGCCCAGCTCATCTACAGCGCCCGGTCAAAGCGTATCGCCCTGCTGAGCGAACCGGTCGACGAGGATGTCTGGGTACTGGGCAATCACGGCCTGCTGGTCCGCGCCTGCCTGAACCTGCTGGACAACGCGATCAAAATCAGCCCCGAAGGTGCCAGGGTGTTCATTCGCGTCTATCGCCAGGGGCACTGTGCCGTGTTCGAATTCGAGGACGAGGGCAGTGGCATCGAGAAGGGGGATATCGAGCGCATTTTCAAACCCTTCCAGCACGGTGGCGGCGCCAAGTCCGGGGCCGGTCTGGGTCTGCGCTTTGTCGCCGCGGTGGCCCAGCAGCACCAGGGCAAGGTGGAAGTGGACAGCGAAACCGGCAGAGGCAGCCGTTTCAGACTGTACATTCCCGCAACGGATCATGCTGATTTTGTGGAATGAAACCGGCAGCGTTTGCAAACAAGACAGGCCTCACGCAATAAAAGCACAAAAAAATCTGAAAGCCCAATATCCGCTCCAACTCTCACTTCGGCTATGTTTTTTGCCATTTTGAGCTGATAGACTTTTTCGCAATTCGCTCGGGGGCGTGAAAAAATGGAGTATGGTTTGCGGGCAGATCTTGCCGGTATCGTTTTGGCCCTGACCGGCGGTTTACTGGTGGCTGGCGACAGCCGGGCGCATCAGGACAGTGACTGTCACAGCCGTGGTGACCACGGCCGGCTGCAACCCAGCAGCCATCGGGAAGAGTGCGAGGCCACCCTCGGCGAATCCTATCTCTATTGTTGCCAGGCCTGGCGGCCCCCTGCCCCTTCATCCAACCCGGCCTTCGGACTGGCCTATACACATCCGCCGGCGTTATCCGATTGGGTACGGCATGACGATAGCCACTTTTTTCCCGCCGCCCCACCATCCACCCACCGTGATGATCCCGGCCACACAGAATAAAATACCATGAAGCTCTCCTCCTCCAGGGACCGGCGTCTTCTGTGCCTATTGGGGCTGAGCATAGCGTTTCTGTTCTGGAGCCTGTGGTGGACCGTCGCCAACCTGTACACCGCGGCCCTCGCCCAACCACAGACCCAGCAGCACGCTCCCGACCTGCACCGCCACTCAAACAGCCGGTCACTGGATATACGGGTCAACCCCCTGAAAGCCCTGTTCTGGCTGCGCATGGGCTACGCAGACAACAACCGTCCGAACAGCAAGGGCCAGACAACAAGAAATCCCATGGCCTGTGGCGGCAGCGGTGAGGAGTACTTCATCCGGGCATTGAGACTGCGTCCCGCGGCGGGCAGCTACTGGGCCCAGTATGCCGATTACTGCCGCCAGCAGGGCGCCAGCCTCCACGCAACACAAAAACGGCTGAACCTGGCGATTGCCTATGCGCCCGCCAGCGCCTTTGTGCGCAAGACCGCCTGGGCAACCCTGATGAGCTACGCGGACCTGCTGGACGAACGGGGCAAGGAAGCACTGGCGCTCAATACCCGCTACCTGATGCGACACACCCCCGGCTATACCCTTGATACCGCCGTCAACAACGGCTGGGCCGAGCACCTGCGACAGGTGCTCACCGACGAAGGGCAAATCCTCGATCTGGAGAAGGCCATCGACAGGCACCGGCGCGCGGCCGCCAAGGCAGCCGCTACATGATCCTCGCCAACAACGGGAAAGCTCCCCACTACCCTTTGTTTGTCTGCCTGTTGCTGCTGATCGCCTGGCTGCCCCTGCCCGTTGGCAGCGATCGCCCCCTGGGCACCGGATTGCTGCAAATGGCCAGCTTCGGGCTGTTGTGCTGCTGGTGCCTGGCGCAATTGCGCAGCGACGGCTCCAGTCTCGCTCATATCGGCAACCGCTCCTGGGCGGCGCTGATTCTCTTTGTCGCCTCGCTGCTCTACATGCTGCTGCAGATCGTGCCACTGCCGCTGAGTGTCATCGGCTATCTCAGCCCGGGTGCCTATGCCGTGTACGAGCGCACCCAGCCCTACCTCTACCGGTCCTCTTTCAGCATCAGTCTCGACATCGGGCTGACCCTGAGTGAGTTTCTCAAGTCCGCTGCCTACCTGGTGATATTTTTCCTGGTGCTGGCACTGGTATCTACCCGACAGCGATTGCGGCAACTTATCTATCTCATGATCATGGTCGGCTTCGCCGAGGCGGCCTTCGGTTTGCTGGATGCGCTCTACAATGGGGCCCTGTTCCGGCAGCCTGTCATCGAACTGCCGGCGGGACACACCGTTTCCGGAACCTTCAAGAACCGCAATCATTTCGGCGGCATGCTGGAGATGAGCATCGCCCTGACCATCGGCACGCTGGTCGCACAGGAAAGCGGCCGTGGCTATGCCTTCAGCTGGCGGCAACAGCTTCGATCAGCGGCGGACTGGCTGCTGTCAAAACAGATGTGGCTCTACCTGGCCCTGGCGACCATGATCACGGCGCTGCTGTCGTCGGCTTCCCGCGGAGCAACCCTGTCGCTGCTCGCCGCCGGCCTCGCCACTGGCGCCATCCTGGTGGTGCGCGGCGCTGGTGCAGGTTCCGGTCGGCGCCGGAGCTCCCGGCGCCGCAAATTGCGCCCGGTCATCCTGTTGCCACTGGTGCTCGGGCTCAGCCTCGGGGGCAGCCAGATGCTGTCGCGACTCGAGCAAAGCGGCCTGAAGACCGACCGCGATGTGCAGCGGGCGATTGCCTACGAGATGATTGCGGACTACCCGCTGTTTGGCGTCGGGGCGGGAAACTGGGTGCAGATCTATCCCGCCTACCGGGACGCAGACCAGTATTACCGACGCATCTACACCAACGTCCACAACGACTATCTGGAACTTATCGCGGAACAGGGCCTGGTCGGCTTTGGTTTGTTCGGTGGCGCGGTACTGATTGTGCTCAAGGCCACGATCAGCGGCTTGCTGCAACGGCGCGACCCCTTCATGCGAGGGGTTCTGCTGGGCTGCACCATGGCGACGCTGTCGCTGCTGATACATTCCATGGCGGATTTCAATTTGCATGTTCCCGCCAATGCGGCCTGGTTCTCGGTGCTGCTGGCAATGGGGATGGCGGCGGCGCGCATGCCGCGGGAGGCGTGACGGCCGCTCACACCGGCAAATCCGCCACGCGGGTCGCCGGAACAGCCCCTACCAGCCCCTGCCCGGCCACTGGTCCGCTTGCAGTTCCGCGTAGCGCTGTTCCACATCAGCGCTGTCGTTGAGCACGCGGCCCCGCCAGGACAGCCAGGCATGCGCTTCCAGTACAGCGGCTTTCCTGCGTACACCGATATGCACCTGCGCATCCAGCCGGCGCCGGCGCAGCATACGCCGCAGGGCCAGTGTTCGCCGCAGGCAGTTCATCGGCCGCAGGTGATGGCGCGCAGCCGCCGCACACAGACGGGCGATACCTTCCAGGTCCAGTGCATTATCATCGGCGGCAGCCGGAACATCGACCGGCGCCAGTGGCTGGACCAGCCAGCCGCGCCACCGGGAATAGGGCAGCAGGCTGATCACCAGATCCACCCAGAGCAGGGTCAGCCAGGCTTCCGCGAGTATCATGTACTCCCGCCAGCCACAGCCCGACAAACCCGAGAGTCTAGTTTTCAAGTTCCCGCGCCAGACCGT
>JBKDZQ010000190.1:0-1583 GCA_047971325.1 Parahaliea sp. | reverse complement strand
CGCCTGCGCCACCGGGTGCGGGAGGCCCGGGCGCGCTGGCTGCAACTCGCCGCCCAGACCGCCGCCACCAACCTCGCCGCCCATCTGGCGGGACGGGAGACCACCCTGGAGCGGGTGCAGGCCCTGCAGGTGGCGCTGGACATGGTCGAGGCCCCGGCGCGTATCGAGTGCTTCGATATCAGCCACAGCGCCGGCGAGGCCACCGTGGCCTCCTGCGTGGTCTTCGACCAGGACGGACCGCGCAAGGGCGACTACCGCAAATTCAATATCGAGGGCCTTGCCCCAGGGGATGACTACGGCGCCATGCAACAGGCCCTGGAACGCCGCTACCGGCGACTCAAGGGCGGGGAGGGCGTCTTCCCCGACCTGCTGCTGATCGACGGCGGCAAGGGCCAGGTGGCCCAGGCCATGGCGGTGCTGGAGGAACTGCAACTGGTCGGTGTGACGGTCATCGGGGTGGCCAAGGGCGTCACCCGCAAGGCCGGATTTGAAACCCTGGTCAAGGGAATGGACGGCAGTGAGCAGCAACTGCCCGGGGACAGTCCTGCCCTGCACCTGATACAGTATATTCGTGATGAGGCCCACCGCTTCGCCATCACCGGCCACCGGGCCCGCCGTGACAAGGCGCGCCGGCAATCCCTGCTGGAGAGCATACCGGGGGTGGGCGCCAGGCGGCGGCGGGAACTGCTGCGCCACTTCGGCAGCGCCCAGGGCGTGAACAATGCCAGCGTAGAGGAGCTGAAAAAAGTGGCCGGCATCAGCGCCACCGTGGCCCGGCAGATCTACGACCATCTGCACAGTAACTGACCAGGCCCGTTCGCACTGTCGCATTCAACCCGAACAAGGAGCGGTTTTTCTTGGAACTCAACATCCCCAATACCCTGACCCTCATGCGCATCCTGCTGATACCGGTGCTGGTGGTGGTGTTCTATCTGCCTTTCGAGCGCCATCTTCTGGCGGCGGCGGGCATTTTCACGGCGGCGGCCATTACCGACTGGTTCGACGGCTACCTGGCCCGCAAGCTGGGGCAAATGACCAATTTCGGGGCCTTTCTGGACCCGGTGGCCGACAAGCTGATGGTGGCAGTTGCCCTGGTACTGCTGGTGGAGCGTCACAGCAACATCCTGTTTACCCTGGCCGCCTGTGTCATCATCGGGCGTGAAATCGTGATCTCCGCGCTGCGGGAGTGGATGGCGGAACTGGGCAAACGCACCTCGGTGGCGGTGTCCTACATCGGCAAGATCAAAACCACCTTCCAGATGCTGGCCATCATCGGCCTGCTGGCGGTGGATCCTTCAGCCAGCGACGAAAACTGGTTGCTGGCGCTGTCCTACATCCTGCTGTACACCGCCGCGGTGCTGACGCTGTGGTCCATGGTGGTCTACCTCAAAGCCGCGTGGGATGTTATTCGGGAACAATAAACCATTTATTTTTCAAATATTTAGCTGATTTTTTTGCAGGGGTTGTTGACTCGCGGCCAGCAATTCATACAATTGGCATCCTCTGCGCGATGCGGGAATAGCTCAGTTGGTAGAGCGCAACCTTGCCAAGGTTGAGGTCGCCGGTTCGAACCCGGTTTCCCG
>JBKDZQ010000189.1:0-2998 GCA_047971325.1 Parahaliea sp. | reverse complement strand
GTCGCCGCGCCACACCGACAGGTGACCGCGATCCAGTTCGGCGATGCTGTTGACCACATTCTGCAGGAAGCGGCGGTCGTGGGTGATCAGCACTAGGGCGCCGCGAAACTGCTGCAGTTGTTCTTCCAGCCATTCGATGGCGGGAATGTCGAGGTGGTTGGTGGGTTCGTCCAGCAGCAGGATATCGGGTTGGCAAACCAGTGCCCGGGCCAGTGCCACCCGCCGCCGCCAGCCGCCGGACAGTTCACGCATCGCGGCATCGGCGGGCAATTGCAGGTGACTCAGGGTGGTTTCCACCCGCTGTTGCAGGCTCCAGCCGTCCACCGTCTCCAGTTGCTGCTGTACCCGGGCCAGCGCTTCCATGTCCAGGTCGGCCTGCTGGGACAGGTGGTGGTAGGCTGTCAGCAACTTCCCCGCCTCCGACAGGCCGCCCGCCACCACGTCGTACACGCTGCTGTCATCGGCCTCGGGCAGGGTTTGTTCCAGTCGCGCCAGCCGCACCCCCGGGCGTAGCCAGCGCTCGCCGGTGTCCGGGGCCAGGTCGCCGGCCAGCACCCGCAGCAGGGTGGTCTTGCCCGTGCCGTTGCGCCCCAGCAGGCCGAGTCTGTCGCCGCGGGTGATGCTGAGGTCCACGTGATCGAGGAGGGTGTGGGCGCCGTACTGGAGGTGCGCCGCGTCGAGCTTGAGCAGGGGCATGGCCTGGCCTGTGGTTGAGCCCGCCGGATGCCGGCGGCTGGCAAAGGCGCGCATTTTACGCCAGGCTCAGAGCGCAGGCTACAGCAGTTGCAACTCGCCGATGCTGTGCGGGCTGCTCAGGCAGTCACTTTCTTTCTTCCTGATTTGTCTGTCATGGTTCACTTCTGTCGCGTAGTTTACTCGTTTAGCAGGGTGTCCATCAGTGGTGGGCAAGATCACTGTTGGCGGGCAGGATCATCCTGCAGTTCCGGCAGATTTCTGAACAACTCCAGCGCTCCGGGGTTGGCCAGCGCGTCGGTGTTTTTCACTGGCTCGCCCTGCACCACGTTGCGCACCGCCAGTTCCATGATCTTGCCACTGATGGTGCGGGGAATATCCGCCACCTGGATGATCTTCTCCGGTACATGCCGGGGCGTGGTGTTGTCGCGGATCACCTGGCGGATGCGGTCCCGCAGGGCATCATCCAGCACCAGGCCATCGCGCAGCACCACGAACAGCACCACTCGCACATCGTCCCGCCAGCGCTGGCCGATGACAATGCTCTCCAATACCTCCTCGACACGCTCCACCTGGCGGTAGATTTCCGCGGTGCCAATGCGTACGCCGCCGGGGTTGAGCACGGCATCGGAGCGCCCGTGGATGACAAAGCCACCATTCTCGGTGACTTCGCCGTAGTCGCCATGGGCCCAGACATTATCGAAGCGCGCGAAATAGGCGCTGTGGAAACGCGCCCCGTCGGGGTCGTTCCAGAAACCGATGGGACAGCAGGGAAAGGGCCGGGTGCATACCAGTTCGCCCTTCTCGGCCACCACCGGGCGTCCGTTTTGGTCCCAGATGGCCACCGCCATGCCCAGGCCCGGCGCCTGGATCTCGCCTTTGTACACCGGCAGTACCGGCGTGCCGGCGACGAAGCAGGACAGAATGTCGGTGCCCCCGGAAATGGAGGACAGGCACACATCCGCCTTGATATCGCGATAAACGTAATCGAAGCTCTCGTGGGCCAGCGGCGAACCGGTGGATAGAATGGACTTGAGGCTGTCCAGCCGGTGGCTCTGCCGCGGCACCATGCCGACTTTTTCCAGTGCAGCGATGAACTTGGCGCTGGTGCCAAAGACGGTGATGCCCTCGGCGTCGATGCAATCCAGCAGCATGCTGCCGCCCTTGGCGAAGGGCGACCCGTCGTAGAGCATCAGGGTGGCACCGCAAGCCAGTCCCGAGACCAGCCAGTTCCACATCATCCAGCCGCAGGTGGTGTAGTAGAAGAACACATCCTCCGGCCCCAGGTCACACATCAGCTGGTGCTCTTTGAGGTGCTGCAGCAGGGTACCGCCGGCGTTGTGCAGGATGCATTTGGGCGCACCGGTGGTGCCAGAGGAATACATGATGTACAGGGGATGGTTGAAAGGCAGGCGGACAAAGTCAGGATCGGTGGCCTCAGCAACCAGCGCTTGGGCATAATGCCGCGCACGCGGCACCGCAGCAATGTCGGGTTGTTGCGCCACCACAGGCACCACCAGCACCTGCTCGATGCTGTCGATGGACTGGGCAATGGCCGCCAGCCGCTCCAGGGAGTCGCAGGTCTTGTTGTTGTAGTAGTAGCCATCGGCGGCGATCAGCACCCTGGGCTCGATCTGGCCGAAGCGATCCAGCACCCCGTTGATGCCAAAATCCGGCGAACAGGAGGACCACAGTGCCCCCAGGCTGGTGGTCGCCAGCATGGCGATCACCGTTTCGGCAATGTTCGGCATGAAACCCGCCACCCGGTCGCCGGGCTCCACCCCCATCGCCCGCAGGCCGGCCGCCAGTTGCGCCACCTCGCGATAGAGATCGGCGTAGTTCAGCACCCGCCGCTCGCCGTTTTCCAGTCGACACACCAGCGCCGGGTGATCATCGCGCCGGCGCAGCAGGTTCTCGGCAAAGTTCAGTCGCGCCTGGGGAAACCAGCGCGCTCCCGGCAGGTGGTCGCCCTGCTCCAGTACGCGGTCGCCGCGCTCACCCACCACGCCGGTGAAATCCCAGACCGCACCCCAGAAGGCCTCCGGGTGATCCACCGCCCAGCGCTGCAGGGCGAAGTAGTCAGTGCTTTCCGGGCCGGCTTCGCCCGCGGCCAGGGCGCGGGCGAAATGGGTGATCCGGGCCTGTTCGATACGCTGCGGACCGGGGCGCCACAGGGGTTCTTGTTCGGGCATGAGCAATCTCTCCAGGGGCCAGCACAACTGGCGCCAACACTGTTGGATTCGGTTATTCGTGCTGCCCCTGGTTGTCCCGGGCAGAATCTGTTGTACAGAGTGCCCACTGATAA
>JBKDZQ010000188.1:0-3521 GCA_047971325.1 Parahaliea sp. | reverse complement strand
GTGGAGGACCAGCGCCTGATCAGCGGGCAGAACCCGGCTTCCGGCGGCGCGGTCGCCGACCTGCTGCTGCAGGCTCTCGCGCAGCGTACCGGTGCCTGACGCGGTGGCCGGTGCGCGGTTGACGGACAGGTACCGCATTTGAAAGCTACCGGGAGCTGAGTGGCGCCTCGCTATTGCCTTCACCTCCCGCCCACGTATAATGCGGCGTTTATACACTTGCTCCAACCACATTACATTGTCTTTTAAATCAATCAATTAGCGAGCAGTATTCAAGTTTGGCAGGAGCTTCATCCGCCGCCCGATATTTGATGAATCCCGCGCCAGCCACCACCACCTTCGCCCACACCCGCCTGGTCAGCCTGCTCGCCAGCCTTGGCGGCCCGGCGCTGAAAAAGGTGGAGCCGCGCCAGTTCGGACCCCGACTGGGGGGGCTGATCGATCTTTCCAGTTCCGTGGCCCTGGCGGACACCCTGGGCGGGCTCGACAAGGCCGCCTTTGAAGTCGCCGAAGAGCAGCCCGCTCGGGCGCGGGAGGACTTTTTCCGCGTGCGCGCGGCCATGATCAGCGCGGTGATGCGCAGCCTGGTGCCGGGCTCCGGCCCCTCGCGTATTATCTGGCCGGAAGAGGTGAGCGCTGACGGCGGCGCCGATGCGCTCAAGCGCTTCTACGCCGCCCACCAGCGCGAAATGGAGGCCCGGGTGCGCGGCCTGCAGGAGCGGGTGCGCCATGTGCTGCTGGATACCGACCCGGCGCTGGCCCGGCTGGCCACCCTCGATACCGCCCTTGCCAATGCCCTGTTGTCCCACACGCGCCGCTTGTTTGCCGGCATTCCGGCACTGGTGGCACGGCGGCAGGTGGCGCTGCGGGAAGTCGAGGGCGGTCCCCAGCAACTGAAAGCGGAGCTGCAGGGACTGCTGCTGGCGGAAGTGGACGCCCGCCTGCTACCGGTGCAGGGCCTGGTGGAGGCGCTGGAAGACCATCTCAATGATTGCGCCAGTAAGCACGCGGATAAGCGTGCGGCAAAGCGTAAAGCCTCTGAAAGTGAAACCGATGAATAAACTGCTGTTCCCCCTTGTCGCCCTGGTCGGCGCCGTGATGATTATCTGGGTCGCCGCCGGCTTTCTTGGCAACCACAGCCTGGTCCTGCTGATCACCCTGATCATCGCCGCCGCCTATGGCATGGGCGTGCACGAGCTGTGGCGCTTTCGCCAGGCCAGCCAGGGACTGGCCGCGGCGGTGGCGCGGGCGGCGCCGGGCATCGATGCACAGAGCTGGCTGGAGGGTCTCGATACCTCCCTGCGCAGCGCAGTGCGCGCCAGTCTGGAGGGACGGGGCGGCCCCTTGCCCGGTCCGGTGCTGACCCCCTATCTGGTGGGCCTGCTGGTGATGCTGGGTCTGCTGGGCACCTTCTTTGGTATGGTCGACACGCTCTCGGGCGCGGTGGGCGCACTGGAGGGCAGCACCGAGCTGGCCGCCATTCGCGCCGGGCTCGCCGCGCCGATTGCCGGCCTGGGCGTGGCCTTTGGCACCTCGGTGGCGGGGATTGCCGCCTCCGCCTGTCTCGGGCTGCTGTCGGTGCTGAGCCGGCGCGAGCGCCTGCAGGTCGCCCTGGCACTGGACAGCGCCGGGCGCCGGGCCTTTCCCGAGCAGCACCTGGACTTCCACCGCCAGCAGACCTTCGAGGCCCTGCAGGCCCAATCGGCGGCGGTGCCCGTCCTGGTCGAGCGGCTCGACACCCTGGTCGACAAACTGGCGCGCCTGGGCAGCGAGATCAGCGAGGGCTTGGGCAGCAGCCAGCGCCAGTTCCAGGAAGGGCTGAGCGCCGACTTTCGCACCCTCTTGCAGGAAGTGGGCAGCTCCCTGCGCGAGAGCCTCGGCGACAGCGGCCGGCTGGCCGGGGAGGGCATTCGCCCGGCGGTGGACAGCGCCATGGCGGGCCTGGCCAGCCACAGCGAACAACTGCACCGGCAGATTGCCGGGGCGCTCAGCGACCAGGCCGCACAGCTCTCCAGCCGTTTCAGTGAATCCACTGCCGCTGTGCAGGCACTGGTGGAAGCGGCCCAGCAGCGGCAGCTGGAAGCCCACCAGGTGCTGGTAGAGCGTATCGGTGAGGGGCTGGCCACCAGCGGGCGCGAACTCACAGCCTTGCGCGAGGCGGAAACCCGCCATCAGGAGGCGGTCAGCGGGCAGTTCCAGAGCCTGCTCGAGCAACTGCAGAGCCAGAGCGAGGCGGCGACGGCGAGTGAAGCCGAACGCCTGTCGCGTCACGATGAGCGCATGCAGGCCCTGCTGGAAGCCACCGCCGGCCAGCTCGGCGCCCTGCGCGAGGCCGAGGACCAGCGCGCGGAAGCCGCCCAGGCGCGGCTGGCGGCCCTGGAAGGGGTGGTGGCGGAGCATCTCGGCCGCCTCGGCAGCGAGCTGGAAGCACCGATGAGCCGGCTGATCGAAACCGCCTCGGAAACCCCGCGGGCGGCGGCGGAGGTCATCAGCCGGCTGCGCGAGGAGCTGGCCAGCACCGCCTCCGAGAGCCTCGCCCGGGACAACCAGTTGCTGGCGGAGCGCGAGCAACTGCTGGCGCGCCTGCAGGGCTTGCTGGAGCGCCTGGAGCAATCCGCCGAGGCGCAGTCCGAAGCGCTGCAAAGCGCCGCGGGCCGTTCCGCCGAGGCCCTTGGCGAGCTGGGCGCGCGCATCGGCGTTCAGGTTGACCAGGGGCTGGAACGGCTGTCTGGCCTGGCCACCGAGGTGGCCGGCGGCGCCGGCGAGGTGGCCAGCCTGGGTGAATCCTTCGGTGTTGCCGTGGCCGAATTCAGCGCCGCCAACCAGGCCCTGCTCGACGGGCTGGCGCGCATGGAACAGGCCATCGAAAGCGCCGGCGCCCGCAGCGACGAGCAGCTCGGCTACTACGTGGCCCAGGCGCGGGAGATCATCGACCACAGCGTGCTGGCGCAGAAGGAAATCATCGAGCAACTGCGCCAGGTCGGCCAGCAGCGGCAGCTGTTCGAGGCCGGGGCCGGCGAATGAGCGTGGAGCAGGGCGGCGATACCGAAACGCCGGTGTGGGCGATCTTCGGCGACCTGATGGCGGCGCTGGTCGGCGTGTTCGTGCTGGTGCTGGTATGGGTGATCGGCTACCAGGTGGAGCTGGCCCGCGACCTCGCCCGTGAAACCGAGCAGCGACAGGTGGAGCAGCAGCGGCGCCAGGTGCTGGAGCAGGCCTTGGCGGAACCGCTGGCGGCGGGACGCATTTCCCTGCGCGACGGCCGCATCGGCATTTCCGGCAGCGTGCTGTTCGCCCTCAATTCCGCCGACCTGCAGGCCGAGGGCCGCCAGTTGCTGCGCAGCCTGGTGGCGCCCTTGCAGAGCTACCTTGCCGAGCACGACGAGCTGCTGATGGTCAGCGGTTTTACCGACGACCTGCCGATCCAGTCCGGCAACCGCTATTTCGACGACAACTGGGAGCTGTCCGCCCAGCGCGCCCTCACCGTCACCCGCGAACTGATTGCGGCGGGCATGCCGGCCTCG
>JBKDZQ010000187.1:0-2426 GCA_047971325.1 Parahaliea sp. | reverse complement strand
GGCCTGCGCGGCCGCGCCCAGATCGGCAAGGGCATGTGGGCGATGCCGGACTTGATGGCGGAAATGCTCAGGGTCAAGGTCGGCCACCCCCGGGCCGGGGCCAGCACCGCCTGGGTGCCCTCGCCCACCGCCGCCACCCTGCACGCCACCCACTACCACACGGTCGACGTGGCGGCCCGCCAGCAGGAGCTGGCGGGCCGGGCCCGCGCCGCACTGGACGACATCCTCAGCATTCCCCTCCGGAGCGCCGAGGGTCTGTCGGCCACGGACATCCAGCGCGAACTGGACAACAACGCCCAGGGCATCCTCGGCTACGTGGTGCGCTGGATCGACGCCGGCGTGGGCTGCTCCAAGGTACCCGACATCAACAATGTAGGGCTGATGGAGGACCGCGCCACCCTGCGCATCTCCAGCCAGCATATCGCCAACTGGTTGCGCCACGGCGTGTGCGACGAAGCCCAGGTGCGCGAGACCCTGCAGCGCATGGCCGCGGTGGTGGACGCGCAGAACGCCGGCGACCCGCTCTACCGCAACATGGCCCCGGACTTCGCCGGCTCCGTCGCCTTCCAGGCGGCCTGTGAACTGGTGTTCGATGGCTGCGCCCAGCCCAACGGCTACACCGAGCCGGTGCTGCACCGCCGCCGGCGGGAGGCCAAGGCGAAGTACGGCGGTTGAGCCGCCTGAACCCGTATTTACAGGATGCCGGCCACCGCTGGACGAAAGTCAGTCCAGCTCGTCCTCGGCGTCCTTGTACTGCAGGTTGGTGAGCTGTTCCGAGAGCAGGCCCAGCAGGAAGATGATGGTGCCCGCCAGCACCAGCAGGCTGCTCATGTTGGTAAAGCGCAGCGAGCCGGAGCTGTACCAGGCCACCAGGTAATTGATCATGCCCAGGGCCGCCACCAGCACCGCCATCGGGAAATACACCTTCAGCGGCGAATAGAGTGTGCCGATCTTGAAGATGATCAGGAAAAAACGCACGCCGTCGCGCACCGCGTTGATATGGCTCTTGCCCACCCGCGGCGACACACTGATGGGCACGAAGCCCACCGAGAAGCCGGCGCGGAAAAAGGCCATGGTGGAAGTGGTGGGATAGCTGAAGCCGTTGGGCAGCAGGTAGAGAAAGCTGAGGAATTTCTTGCGGTCCACCGCGCGAAAGCCGGAGGTCAAGTCCGGTATCTCGCGGTTCACCATCCAGCTCGCCAGGCGGTTGTAGAGATTGTTGGCCCCCCAGCGCGCCACACTGGCCTGGTCCGAGCGCGAACCGCGGGCCCCCACCACCAGGTCGTAGCCCTGGGCGAGCTTGTCGAGCAGACGGCCGACGTCCTCGGGCTGGTGCTGGCCATCGCCGTCCAGGAACACCAGCACGTCGCCACTGGCGGCGCGGGCACCGGTCTTGATGGCCGCGCCATTGCCCTTGGAATAGGGTTGCACCAGCACCCGCACCCCGGCCTGGCGGCAGACCTCGGCGGTACCGTCGGTGGAACCGTCGTCCACCACGATGATTTCCGCCTGCGGATGGAGTTCAACCAGCCGCGGCAGGGTCGTGGCCAGGCCTTCCTCTTCGTTCTTGGCAGGAATAATGATGGAAATGCGCAAAGTCCGTCCCCGGTTGCACCGTGAATCACGGTAAATAAAGCGCCAGATTCTGCTGCTCGCCCACGGTCAATTCTCCACGCTCCCGCTTGTCGAGCAGCCGCTGCTTCAGCGCCCCGGCCTCGGCCACTTTACCCAATGCCGTTGTGAAATGCAGCTGCATTAGCTGGCCGCGGGTGTTGTCGGGGGCGGCGAGCAGGAATTTGCCGGTGTAGCGGTAGGCTCGCGCATAGTCGCCAAGGGCGTTTTCCAGCCCCGCCAGCATGGAATACAGGTTGGGCGAGGCGCGATCGATGTCGTCCGTGGACAGGTAGAGCGCCGCCAGTCGCTCGCTCAGTGCCTGCCAGAAGTCACCGGAACAGCTTCGGTCCTGGGCCAGCTGCACCAGCACATGAAAAGTGCGTACCGAGCCAATGGGTCGCTGGGGGTTCTCCGCGCCGAGCTGCCGCAGCAGGGTATCCGGCGGTGCTTTACGGGCTATGCAGGACAGGGCCAGCCCCCGGACATCACGGTCCCCCGCCCGCTCATCCGCCGCCGACCGGCTGGCGTTAGCCGCCTGGTGGGCACGCTCGGAATACGCCAGGGCCTCTTCCAGCGCACCAACCCCGGCCAGATGTTCGGCCATGTCGGTGTTGGCGCGGGCCGACTGCGGGTGACCGTTGAGCTGGGTGAGGGCCAGCAGTGGCCCACTGGACCAGATCTGCACCTGGGAGGCGGTCTGCGCCGCCAGCAGCACGTCGTACACCAGCATCCAGCAGGGCAGTACGGTTTTCAGTTGTGGCAAAAGCTGCACCAGCATACCCAGCAACATGGCTCCTGCGATGGCCAAGCCA
>JBKDZQ010000186.1:0-9075 GCA_047971325.1 Parahaliea sp. | reverse complement strand
GAGTACCGCTCCTGAGCCGGACTCGGGGTGCAGGTCGAGCTGCCCGCCGGCAGCCTCCGTCACCTCCTGCCAGCGCAGCTCGACCGGGATCGGCCCGTCGTAACGTGCATCCAGCATGGTGGGTGGCGGGGGCAGGGCAACGACCTCGCCCATGCCGCTCCCCACGCTGGCGCTGATACCTTCGTCCTGGCCCAGTTCAACCGACGCGCCGGCCGCCACCTCCACCCGCCCGGCGAGGACTTCCACCCGGGTTTCCCCCGGACCTTCCGCGTGGCTGGTCACTCGGTACTGGGTGCCGCGCACGGCGGCGATGGCGGCGGGTGTCTGTACCTCGAAGCGCGTGTCGCGGCCGGGTACCACGCTGATTTCCGCAGTGCCCTGGGGTACGCTGATTCCGCCCACCTGGGGGGTGGTGTCCTGGTCGGTAAGGCTGTCCAGCTGCAGTGTGCTGTTGGGGCGCAGCAGCAGCTTGCTGCCGTTGCTCAGGCTGATGTAGATCGAGCCCTTGTTGGACATGAGCTTGTCGCCGAGGTGCAGCTCTTCCTGCTCCAGCAGCTGGCGCGGTTCCGCTTCATTGCGCTGTACGCTCGCGCGGCCCACGATGTTGAGCACGCGGCCGACCACCACCGGCTGGTTCAGCCAGGAGAGGGGAATGCGCAGCAGTGTGCCGACCGGAATTTGCCGGTCCTGGTCGATGTCGTTGTACTTTGCCAGCTCGAGCCAGCAGCCCCGCTTGTTGGTGTACTTGAGGCAGAGTTTCCAGAGGGTGTCGCCCTTGCGGGCGTAGTAGAGCCAGTCCTGCGCGGCGCTTGTGGACTGTGCGAGGTACAGTGCCACCGCCGCCAGACAGGGCAGGAATCGACGCAGCATCATTCCGCGATCTTCTCCAGTCGATAGCCGAGCCGGTAGACGGTGCGCAGGACATAGCCCATTTGAGGTCCGATTTTCAGCTTCCGTCGCAAACGGCTGATATAGATGTCGACGGTCCGGGTATCCAGGTCCGCGGTGACATTCCACACCACATTGAGCAGGTATTTTCTCGACAGCAGTGCGCCCACGTTGGAGCACATGCACTCGGCGAGCCGGTATTCAGTGGGCGTGAGATTGACGCGCTGGCCATCGACCGACACCTGTTTGTTGTCGGTGTCCACCTCCATCGGCCCCACCTTGATGACCTGGGGTAGCGGGTCGCTGCTGCGCCGCAGCACGGCGAACAGGCGGGCGAGAAACTCGGCTCTGCGCAGGGGCTTGACCAGGTAGTCATCAGCTCCGCCGACCAGCGCCTGGACGATGTCCTGTTCGCTGTCGCGGGCCGTCGCCAGCAGGATGGGCTTGCTGTAGCCGTGCTGGTTGCGCAGTTCTTCCAGCACCTCGAGTCCATCGCAGTCGGGCAGGGTCCAGTCGAGGATCAGGGCATCCGCCGTGCGGTTTTTCAGTTGTTGCAGGAAGCTGGCCCGGCTGGCGCCGTGGAAAGCCTCATAACCTGCCTCCCGGAGCCATTCGAGCAGCATCTGGGCCTGGGGTGCTTCATCCTCCAGAATGCCAATGCAGTTGTTCGCTGTGCGTGTTTTGATCGGTGTCATTGGCTTTGGGAACTCATCCTTCTGGCTGCCGTGGCAGAGCACGATGGCGCCGTTTAGTGTAGCACCCGGTCCGGTCCCATTTCCTTCTTCAGGCCATTGCTGTCACCGGTGCTGGCCGATTCCTTCTGCACGTAGTTGCGCAGACGGCCGACCACACTGGTCATGACGTCAATGGTCTGGCTGATCTGGTCCAGCGCCATCAACAGGGTCTCGGCATCTTTGGGTGCCTTGTCGTTGTCCATTGCGGGCTCCTTTATCGTCCTTCCTTTACCTTGGCGGATAACACAGTACTTACTTTAGACCCAGTATCCGCCGTCTGCCCCCGGCGGCAGGGCCTGCGACCTAGTCCCAGTTCAGGGCGCCACCGGTCTGGTATTCGATCACCCGGGTTTCGAAAAAGTTCTTCTCCTTGCGCAAATCCATGATTTCACTCATCCAGGGGAAGGGGTTGGTGGCTCCCGGGAACTGTTCCGGCAGCCCCAGTTGCGACAGGCGACGGTTGGCAATGAAGTGCAGGTACTCCTCCATCATTGCCGCGTTCATGCCCAGGACGCCGCGGGGCATGGTGTCCCGGGCGTATTCGATCTCCAGCTCGGTGCCCTGCAGAATCATCTGGATGACCTCCTGTTTGAAAGTGTCGGTCCACAGATGGGGATTTTCCAGCTTTATCTGGTTAATCACGTCAATACCGAAATTCAGGTGCATGGACTCGTCGCGCAGGATGTACTGGAACTGCTCGGCGACGCCGGTCATCTTGTTGCGACGGCCCATGGACAGGATCTGGGTGAAGCCGCAGTAGAAGAAGATGCCCTCGGTGACCGCGTAGAAGCCGATCAGGTTGCGCAACAGGGTCTGGTCCGTGGCCACGGTGCCGGTGCGAAAATGCGGGTCCGACAGATTGTGGGTGTGGGACAGGCTCCAGCTGGCTTTTTTTGCCACCGAGGGAATCTCCCGGTACATGTTGAACACCTCGCTCTCATCCATGCCCAGCGACTCGATGCAGTACTGGTAGGCGTGGGTGTGGATGGCTTCCTCGAAGGCCTGGCGCAGCAGGTACTGGCGGCACTCGGGGTTGGTGATCAGCCGGTAGATACCCAGCACCAGGTTGTTGGCCACCAGCGAGTCGGCGGTGGAGAAGTAGCCCAGGCTGCGTTTGACGATGCGACGCTCGTCCCCGGACAGGCTCTCGGCGCTCCTCCAGGTCGCCACGTCGGCGGTCATGTTGATTTCCTGGGGCATCCAGTGGTTGGCGCAGCCGTCCAGGTATTTCTGCCAGGCCCAGTCGTACTTGAAGGGCACCAGCTGGTTGAGGTCGGCGCGGCAGTTGATCATGGCTTTCTCGTCCACCGAGATGCGCGCCGCGCCCATTTCCAGCTCTTCCAGTCCGGGCGCTATGTCTAGGTTGGCCACCGCGTGGGCGGCCCGGGCGATATTGTCTTGTACAACCGGGAGTGGCGCGGTGTCAGTCGCGGCCAGTGCGGCGCTCTGCTGCAGCTGGCGCGGGGCTTCCCGGGGGGCGGTCTTGGCTGCCCGTGGTGCGGGTGTGGTGGTCTGCTTTGCCACCGGTGTGGCGGGCAGTGCCACCGCCCGGGTGGTGCGGGTATCTTCGCTGTGGTAGTCGTCCCAGTTCAACATGCTCTTGGTTTCCTGAAGGCTGTGGTGTGTACAGGGGGCTGTCTGCAATGGGTGTTCGGCCCGGCTACTGGCAGGCCTCGCAGTCCGGGTCGTCCAGCGCGCAGGCCCTGGGCGCTGGCTCGGCGTCCCTGCCGGTGGTCACCGCGTTCAGGTTGCCGGTGCTGATGGTGGATTTCTCGGTGCCGGTGGCGGCCAGCGAGCGCAGGTAGTAGGTGGTTTTCAGTCCCGAGTACCAGGCCATGCGATAGGTGATGTCGAGCTTCTTGCCGTTGGCGTTGTTGATGTACAGGTTCAGCGACTGGGCCTGGTCGATCCACTTCTGGCGGCGACTGGCGGCGTCCACCAGCCAGCGCGGCTCCACCTCGAAGGCGGTGGCGTAGATGGCCTTGAGATCGGCCGGCACCCGGTCGATCTGCTGCACGCTGCCGTCGTAGTACTTGAGATCGTTGACCATCACCGGGTCCCACAGCTTGCGCGCCTTGAGGTCGCTCACCAGGTAGGGATTGACCACCGTGAACTCGCCGGACAGGTTGGATTTGACGTACAGGTTCTGGTAGGTCGGCTCGATGGACTGGGACACCCCGGTGATGTTGGCAATGGTCGCGGTGGGGGCGATGGCCATCACATTGGAGTTGCGCATGCCCTGTTGTTGCACCGTGGTGCGCAGGCTGTCCCAGTCGAGGGTCTGGCTGCGATCCACCTGCAGGTAGTCGCTGCCGCGCTGCTGTTCCAGGATATCCAGGGAGTCCAGGGGAAAGATGCCCCGGCTCCACAGGGAGCCTTCGTAGCTGGAGTAGCTGCCGCGCTCCGCCGCCAGCTCGCTGGAGGCGGCGATGGCGAAGTAGCTGATGGCCTCCATGGAGCGATCGGCGAAGTCCACCGCCGCCTCGGAGCCGTAGGCAAGGTGCTGCTTGTGCAGGGCGTCCTGGAAGCCCATCAGGCCCAGGCCCACCGGGCGATGCTTGAAGTTGGAGTGCTGGGCGGTGTCGACGGAGTAGTAGTTGATGTCGATTACGTTGTCCAGCATACGCACCGCGGTGCGCACCGTTCGCTGCAGTTTGTCCAGGTCCAGGCCGCCCTCGTCGATATGCCGGGGCAGGTTGATGGAGCCGAGGTTGCATACCGCGATTTCCTCGCCGGCGCGGGTGTTCAGGGTGATCTCGGTGCACAGGTTGGAGGAGTGCACCACGCCGGCGTGCTGCTGCGGCGAGCGCAGGTTGCAGGGATCCTTGAAGGTCATCCAGGGGTGGCCAGTCTCGAACAGCATGCCCAGCATCTTGCGCCACAGGTTCTGGGCGCGCAGGGTCTTGTGCAGCTTGAGCTTGCCGGCGCGGGCCTGCTCCTCGTAGTGGCTGTAGCGCTCCTCGAAGGCGCGGCCGTAGAGGTCGTGCAGGTCGGGCACATCGCTGGGGGAGAACAAGGTCCACTCGCCGTCGTCGAACACCCGCTTCATGAACAGGTCGGGAATCCAGTTGGCGGTGTTCATGTCGTGGGTGCGGCGGCGGTCGTCGCCGGTGTTCTTGCGCAGCTCCACGAATTCCTCGACATCCAGGTGCCAGGTTTCCAGGTAGGCGCACACTGCGCCCTTGCGCTTGCCGCCCTGATTGACTGCCACCGCGGTGTCGTTCACCACCTTGAGGAAGGGCACCACGCCCTGGCTCTTGCCGTTGGTGCCCTTGATGTAGCTGCCCAGGGCGCGCACCGGGGTCCAGTCGTTGCCCAGGCCGCCAGCGAACTTGGACAGCATGGCGTTGTCGCCAATGGCACCGTAGATGCCCTGCAGGTTGTCCGGTACGGTGGTCAGGTAGCACGAGGACAGCTGCGGACGCAGGGTGCCGGCGTTGAACAGGGTGGGGGTGGAGCTCATGTAGTCGAAGGACGACAGCAGCTCGTAGAACTCGATGGCGCGGGCGTTCCTGTCGTCCTCCCGCAGCGCCAGGCCCATGGCCACCCGCATGAAGAAGATCTGCGGCAGCTCGAAGCGGGTCTCCTGGCTGTGGATGAAGTAGCGGTCGTAGAGGGTCTGCAGGCCGAGGTAGGTGAACTGCAGGTCGCGCCCGGGCAGCAGGGCGCGGCCGAGCCGCTCCAGGTCGAAGTCCCGCAGCTCCGGCGCCAGCAGTTCGAGCGACACCCCGCGCTCGATGTAGGCGGGCAGGGCCTGCGCGTACAGGTGTTCCATGTCGGCCTGGGTGGCGGTGTGTGCCACACCCAGGAAGGACAGGCCCTCGGCGCGCAGGTTATCGCACAGCAGGCGGGCGGAGACATGGCTGTAGTTCGGTTCCTGCTCGATCAGGGTGCGGGCGGTGATGACCAGCGAGGTGGACAGCTCCCGGGCGCTGACGCCGTCGTAGAGGTTCTTCAGCGCCTCGTCCAGAATGCGGGTCTCACTGACATCGGACAGCCCGGCGCAGGCCTCGGAAACGATGGTGTGCAGGCGCTCGATATCCAGCGGCGCGCGACTGCCGTCGCTGTGGATCACGTTGATGTTGCCGGCAGCGCGCTGGGTGGCCGGGGACAGGGCCTGGCGGGCGGCCCGCTTGCGCGCCTGTTCCTCGCGGTAGATCACATAGTCGCGGGCGATTCTGTGTTCGCCGGCGCGCATCAGCGCCAGTTCCACCTGGTCCTGGATGTCCTCGATATGCACGGTGCCACCGGAGGGCATGCGGCGCGCGAAGGTGCCGGTCACCTGCTCGGTGAGTTTGGCAACGGTCTCATGGATGCGACTGGAGGCCGCCGCGGTGCCGCCTTCCACCGCCAGGAAGGCCTTGGTGATGGCCACCGAGATCTTGCTGGCCTCGAAGCTCACCACGTTGCCGTTGCGCTTGATGACACGCAGCTGGCCCGGGGCCGTGGCGGCAATATTGGCGCGGGTGCCCGCAGCATCGAAGGAAGTGGCGGGCTGTTCGGCCGCACGGCCGTTCTGTCTGGGTTCTGTGTGCATGTGTGCTCCGGTGAATGGATCTGTCTGGACCCCTGAATCGAACCTTATTGTGGCCGGTGGCAGCGGCCACAGGGAGTGCCCCCTGACCGGAGGGCAACGCGGGAAAATCGGAGGGAGTCGAAGCACGGCCGTGGTCGTGAATTCTCATCGCCAGCAGTCATCTTGCCGGCCAGCCATGGTGCCGGCACTGCTGCAGGTGGGCACTTGACCCATCGCCTGTTCCCCTTTGCTGGTGGTGCCGGTCTGTTGCCGGTCTCACGTCCCGTTTGCTGTCGTTTTCGTTATTGGCCGGACCTGTTCCGGGCGTGATCTCCGGGCGCCGTCCGTCTGGCATCGGGCGCCGGCCTGCTGGTCGCTGCCCGCCCGGGCAATACCCTATATATTGGGGTGCTGTCCCAGGCTGGCTACAAGATAATGCGGCTTTAAGGCCGATTCAAGGGCATGAGTATGGGTTTAAGCTGTGGATAAGTTGTGGGCAGTGAAAGGGTCTGTGAACGCTAACCCCCGGCGCCTTGCGCAGCCTGCAATGGCCTCGGGATTTTGCCCTCTCGGCGGGATTGTGACCATACTATTTATTTTTTATTGAAACGTTTTCCGATATTCGTGTCGGTTATTTATCCGGGCCTTGCCGCCTGAGCGGCTTCTATGCCTGGATGGGCCCGTGGGGCGGTCCCTGTAATCCACCGAGCTGGTTTATCGCCCTGTTCCCGCCGCTGTAAGGTGTGCCGGCGACTTCAGCGGTTGGCCAGCAGCAGGAACTCCATCAACGCTTTCTGGGCGTGCAGCCGGTTCTCAGCTTCCTCCCAGATCACCGTATCCGGCGCGTCCATCAGTTCCGCGCTGATTTCCTCGCCGCGGTGGGCGGGCAGACAGTGCATGTACAGGGCGCCGGGTGCCGCCTGCTCCATCAGCTTGCGGTTGACCTGGTAGGGGCCGAACTGGCGGGCGCGTTCGCGCTGCTCGCTTTCCTGGCCCATGGAGGCCCAGACATCGGTCACCACCAGGTCGGCGCCGGTGGCGGCCGCCAGCGGGTCGTGGACGACGCTGACCCGGTCGGCATGGGCGGCGAGCAGGTCGCGGTCGGGTTCGTAGCCGGGCGGGCAGGCGATGCGCAAACGGAAGTCGAACTGGGCGGCGGCGTTGATGTAGGACTGGCACATGTTGTTGCCGTCGCCCACCCAGCACACGCTGCGACCGGCAATCGGGCCGCGCTGCTCCAGGTAGGTCTGCATGTCAGCCAGCAACTGGCAGGGGTGAAAGGCGTCGGTGAGGGCGTTGATCACCGGCACCCGGGAGTGGGCCGCGAAGCGCTCGACGATGTCGTGACCGAAGGTGCGGATCATCACGATATCGACCATCGAGGAAATCACTCGGGCGCTGTCTTCCACCGGCTCGCCGCGGCCGAGCTGGGTGTCCTGCGGCGACAGGAACATGGCGTGGCCGCCGAGCTGGGCCATGCCCGCCTCGAAGGAGACCCGGGTGCGGGTGGAGGACTTGGCGAAGATCATCGCCAGCACGGCGCCGGGAAAGCGCGCCTGCTCGCGACCCTCACGGTGTTCGCGCTTCATTTCGATGGCCCGTTGCAGCAACGCCTGCAGTTCCTGGGGGCTGAAATCCTGGAGGGTCAGGAAGTGGCGTACCTGGGTCATGGCCTGGCCCCGAAGTGCATCAGTTGAGCGAACGCACCAGGGCGCTCACGGTGCTGGCCAGTTCCGCGACCTGACCTTCGCTGATGATCAGCGGTGGCAGCAGGCGTACGACTTTGCCTGCGGTCACGTTGATCAGCACGCCCTGCTCCAGGCCGCGAGCCACCAGTTCGCCGCAGTCCTGGCGCAACTCGATGCCAAGCATCAGGCCGCGGTTGCGAATTTCCACCACCCGTTCGTCCCCGGCCAGGGCGTCGGCCAGGGCATCCCGCAACTGCTGGCCGCGCAGGGCAGCCTGGCGGTCGAGGCCTTCGTCGACGATGGTACGCACCACCGCGCGCGCCGCGGCGCAGACCAGCGGGCTGCCGCCATAGGTGGTGGCGTGGTGCCCCGGCTGGAACAGGGTCGCCGCTGTGCCCCGGGCCAGGCAGGCGCCGATCGGCAGGCCATTGCCCAGGCCCTTGGCGGTGGTGACCACATCGGGCAGCAAGCCCAGCGGCTGGTAGGCGAAGTAGCTGCCGGTGCGGCCGTTGCCGGTCTGCACCTCGTCCAGCATCAGCAGCCATTGCTGTTCGTCGCAGAGCTGGCGCACTGCCTGCAGGTAGTCGGGCTGGGCGGGGCGCAGGCCGCCTTCGCCCTGGATGGGTTCCACCAGCACCGCCGCCACATCCGCATTGTTGGCGGCGATCTGGCGCAGCGCGGCAATGTCGTTCAGTGGTGCGCGCACGAAGCCGCTCACCAGCGGCTCGAAGCCTGCCTGGATCTTGCGGTTGCCGGTGGCGCTCAGGGTGGCCAGGGTGCGGCCGTGGAAAGCCCCTTCCATCACCACCACGGCGGGTTTGTCGATGCCGCGCTGGTGGCCGTAGAGTCGTGCCAGCGTGATGGCGGCTTCATTGGCTTCGGCACCGGAGTTGCCGAAAAAGCAGTTCTCCATGCCTGCTACCGTGCACAGGGCGGCGGCGGCCTGTTCCTGCTCGGCAACACGGTAGAGGTTGGAGGTGTGGATCAGCCGACCCACCTGCTGCTGGACGGCGGCGACCACCGCCGGATGGGCGTGGCCGAGCCCGTTCACCCCCACACCGGCGATGCCATCCAGGTAGCGTCGCCCGGCGGTGTCGAACAGATAGACGCCTTCGCCGTGGCTGAAGGCTACGGGCAGTCTGGCGTAGGTGGCCATCAGCGAAGATGCCGGCGCGGTGGCGGATGCGGAGTCTGGTACGACCACAGTAAGTCCCCCCTGGTCTGGAACAGCAATGCCCGGCCGCTGGGT
>JBKDZQ010000185.1:0-5851 GCA_047971325.1 Parahaliea sp. | reverse complement strand
GCTGATAAAGATCTTCCCGTCGCGTTCACCTTCGTAGGCCGCCATCGCCTGCGAGACCTTGTCCAGCGGGTAGGTGGCCGCAACGGGGAGCTGCAACAGGCCCGTGGCGGCGAGCTCGACCAGCTCATCGCGGGTGGCGGAAAGCTCCTCGGTGGTGGCGTGCTGAAAAACCGCGCTGCCCCAGAAACCCTGCACCGAAACCTCCTTGTAGATCAGGGTGCCACCATTAAGCTGGAGCATGCGGTCGTCCATCTGCCCAAATACCAGCAATACACTGCGTTCGCTGAGCAGGGTTAGCAGATCGTTGGCAGCGGTACCGCCGACCATGTCAACCGCAGCGGCCACGCGTGCGCCACCGATCTTGCTCTGTATCTGTGCAGTCCAGTCGGTGTCGCTGGTGGTAAATACCGCCTCAAAACCGAGATCCAGCAGGGTCTGCCTGCTCGTCTGGCTGCGCACGATATTGGCGACGTTCACCCCTCGGGAAGCGGCCACCTGGGCGATGGTTTTGCCGACTGCGCCATTGGCGGCGTTGACCAGAATCCAGTCGCCGCGCTCTGCCTTGAGCGCATTGAGCGCCATTACCGCGCTGAAGGGCATGGCGGTGAGTTGGGCGGCCAGTTCGTCAGGTACATTGGTGGGCATTTTTGCCGCATTGGCGGCAGGTGCGATGAAGGTTTCCGCCCAGGCCCCGTTGACGGCGACCACATTGACGCGATCTCCGATGGCGAAGTGTTCAACGCCCTGGCCAACAGAATCGACAATGCCGAGCGCCTCGGAGCCGCCGGTGGCCGGCAGTTCGGGCTGGTAGCCATATTCGCCGCGAATTGTCAGCACATCGTGGTTGTGTACCGGGCTCAGCTGCATACGGATGCGGATTTCGCCGGCACCAGGCTCGCACGTGCCGATGGACTGGGTGCTCACGACCTGTTCTGGTGTTCCGAATTTGCTGTAGGTGGCTGCGTTCATGTTCGTTTCCTCTACTGGTTGAAAATGGCTATGCGGTATTGCAATCCGTGGGCTGTTCCTGATGTCCTTTGCTTGCTTGGCCGGGGGGATTATCATTAATATACTATACTGTGTAGTATACTTAAAAATTGACAAATGTAAAGGCCCGGTTGATCAGGTCCGGCCTGTGCGCAAATCACCCAGCAAGCTTGATGATTACGAGCAGAGCCTCGCCAACGGGTTGCTCCGGGAGTCCCGACGGCACCGCAAACAACGGCGGACCATCGAGCAGTTGTACAAACCTGCTCACTCCGGGCTGCACCGGTTCTTAAGACCGGGTGGCCGCCTTTGCGCGGATCGACAAGGGCCTGCGCTGGCAGGTGCGGACCTTCGATCGCAAGTCTCAGGAGTTTGGGGATTTCGTGATCACCCGGATCAGGCATCCGGTCTTATCGCGAAAGGCCATGTTGCGGACAACGCGGTGTCGCTTTTCCGGGAGATATCCAGCGAATTCGATCATTCGTTGGGCAGAGCCCCCACCGCCCGCAAAATCTCCGCATACTCCCCCCCATGCCGGTGCTCGCTGACAATCCCCAATACCGTGCGACCTTCGAGATTGGTGGCATTGAGGTCACGCCCCTGGCCGGCGAACATGTCCACGAACAGCTCGAAATCCGAGGCGCGCATGCTCTGGTAGGCCCTGAGCAGCATGTGGAAGTCTTCGTTGGTGTCATCGTAGCTGCGCACGTTGAGGAAGCTGCGCACGTGGTCCTGCGTCCAGACCTCGTCGATGATCTTTTCCTTGTCTTTCTTCATTTGCGTGATTGTCTCTCTGTGTTGCCTGCCGGCGGCTCAGCCCAGTTTCTTTGCCAGTAGTTCGTTGACCATCTGCGGGTTGGCCTGGCCTTTGGATACCTTCATTACCTGGCCGACGAAGAAGCCGACCAGTTTCTTGCGTTTGCCATCGTCGGCGGCGCGGTACTGCGCCACCTGGTCGGGGCTGGCGGTGATGATGCCGTCCACCATGGCTTCCAGTTCGCCGCTGTCGGAAACCTGTTTCAGGCCCCTTGCGTCGATCACGCTGTCGGCGTCGCCCTCGCCATTCCACATGGCCTCGAACACCTGCTTGGCGATCTTGCCGGATATGCTGTTGTCGAGGATGCGCCCGATGAGCTGGGCCAGGTGAAGCGCCGGCACCGGGGAGGCGCCAATGTCGAGGTCGTCGCGATTGAGGCGGCCGAGCAGTTCCACTTGCACCCAGTTGGCGGCGATCTTGGCATCGCCGGCGGCGCTGGCGACGGCTTCGAAGTAGTCGGCCAGGGGACGGCTGGAGGCGAGGACGCCGGCATCGTAGTCGCCAAGGCCGTATTCGCTGACGAAGCGGGCGCGCTTGTCCCGCGGCAGCTCCGGCAGTTGCCGGCGCAGGGCCTCGACAAAGGCCTCGTCCAGCACCACCGGCAGCAGGTCGGGCTCGGGGAAGTAGCGGTAGTCGTTGGCCACCTCCTTGGAGCGCATGGGCCGGGTTTCGTTGCGCTCGGCGTCGTAGAGGCGGGTTTCCTGCACCACCTTGCCGCCGTCGTCGAGGATGTCGGACTGGCGCTCTATTTCGTGGGCGATGGCTTTTTCCACGAAGCGGAAGGAGTTGACGTTCTTGATTTCCGCCCGGGTGCCCAGGGTGTCGCTGCCAGCCGGGCGCAGGGAGATGTTGATGTCGCAGCGCATGGAGCCCTCGGCCATGTTGCCGTCGGAAATGCCAAGATAGGTCACCAGCGAGTGCAGGGCTTTCAGGTAGGCCACGGCCTCTTCGGCGCTGCGGATGTCGGGCTCGCTGACGATCTCCAGCAGTGGGGTGCCGGCGCGGTTCAAGTCGATGCCGCTGTGGCCGTGGAAGTCCTCGTGCAGGGACTTGCCGGCGTCTTCCTCCAGGTGGGCGCGGGTGATGCCGATCTCCCGGGTGCTGCCGTCCTCGAGCTGGATCTCGAAGCTGCCGCGGCCGACGATGGGGTTGCTGAACTGGCTGATCTGGTAGCCCTTGGGCAGGTCCGGATAGAAGTAGTTCTTGCGGTCGAACACCGAGCGCAGGCCGATTTCGGCGCCAATGCCCAGGCCAAACATCACCGCAAAGCGCACAGCCTGTTCGTTCAGCACCGGCAGCATGCCGGGCATGGCCAGATCCACCGCGCTGGCCTGGGTGTTGGGCTCGGCGCCGAAGGTGGTGGCGGCGCCGGAGAAGATCTTCGAGCAGGTGGCGAGCTGAAGGTGAACCTCCAGGCCGATGACGGTTTCGTAGGGCATCAACCTGCACCTCCGGTGATCCGGGGTTGGCGTTGGTGCCAGTCGGTGGCCTGCTGGAAGCGGTGCGCCACGTTTAGCAGGCGGGCCTCGTCGAAGTGCCGGCCGATCAGTTGCAGGCCCACCGGCAGGCCGGCCACCAGCCCGGCGGGCATTGACAGGCCGGGCAGGCCAGCCAGGTTCACCGCCAGGGTGTACACGTCTTCGAGGTACATGGCCAGTGGGTCGCTGCTTTTTTCTCCCAGGGCGAAGGCTGGGCCGGGGGTGGTGGGGCCAGCGATGATGTCCACCTGTTCGAAGGCCGCCAGAAAGTCGTCGCGGATCAGCCGCCGGGCCTGCTGGGCTTTTTTGTAGTAGGCGTCGTAGTAGCCGGCGGAGAGGGCGTAGGTGCCCACCAGGATGCGCCGTTTTACTTCATCGCCAAAGCCTTCCTCCCGGGTGCGGGTGTAGAGGTCGTTGAGGTCCGCCGGGTCAGCGCAGCGGTAGCCGTAGCGCACCCCGTCGTAGCGCGACAGGTTGGTGGAGGCCGCCGCCGGGGCGCGGAGGTAGTCGGTGGGGATGGTCAGGTGGCTGTTGGGCAGCGACAGCTCCACCAGTGTGGCACCCTGGCCTTCCAGCTCCTTCAGGGCAGCCTGGATGCTGGCGCCGGTGGCGCTGTCGAGCCCGTCGCCGAAGTATTCCCGGGGCAGGCCGATGCGCAGCCCGGCCAGTGGCTGTTCCAGGGTGGCGCTGTAGTCGGGTACCTCGCGCTCGGCGCTGGTGGCGTCGCCGGGGTCGTGGCCGGCCATGGCGTTCAGCAGCAGGGCGCAGTCCTGGGCGCTGTGGGCCATGGGGCCGGCCTGGTCGAGGCTGGAGGCGTAGGCGACGATACCGAGGCGGGAAATGCGTCCGTAGGTGGGTTTGAGGCCGGTGATGCCGCAGAAGGCCGCCGGCTGGCGGATGGAACCGCCGGTGTCGGTGCCGGTGGCGGCGGGCACCAGACCGGCGGCCACCGCCGCCGCCGAGCCGCCGGAGGAGCCGCCGGGCACCCGCTCGCCGTGCCAGGGGTTGCGGGTGGCGCCGTAGTAGCTGCTTTCATTGGAGGAGCCCATGGCGAACTCGTCCATATTGGTCTTGCCCAGCATCACGGTGCCGGCGGCGGCGAGCTGGCTGACCACGGTGGCGTTGTAGGGCGGCACAAAGTTGTCCAGCATGCGCGAGCCGCAACTGGTGCGCACGCCATCGGTGCAGAAGATATCCTTGTGCGCCAGAGGAATGCCGGTCAGCGGGCCGGCTTCGCCGCGGGCGAGCGCGCGGTCGGCGGCATCGGCATCGGCGGCGGCCCGCTCGGTGGTGACGGTAATAAAGCTGTTGAGCGCCGGGTCCAGCCGGCCAATGCGCGCCAGCAGGTGCCGGGTCAGTTCGACGCTGGAAAAGCGCTTCTCGCGCAGCCCGCGGGCGAGCTGCGCTACGGTCTGGTCATGCATGGATAATGCCTATTCGATGACTTTGGGCACTAGATAGAGACCGTTCTCCACCGCCGGGGCGATGGCCTGGAAGGCCTCGCGGCGGTTGGGTTCGGTGACAATGTCCGGGCGCAGGGTCTGGGTGGCGTCCAGCGGGTTGGCCATGGGCTCGATGCCGGCGGTGTCGGCCGCCTGCAGGGTGTCAACCATGGCCAGGATTTCGGTGATGCGCGTGGCCACCTCGGCGCTTTGTTCCGCGGCGATGCGGATGCGCGCCAGGGCGGCGATTTTCTCGATCTCATCGCGGTCGATGGAGGGCTTGCTGGACATGGCGCTTAACCGGTCTCCGGGGCGGTGGACAAAGGGGCCGCGCTCTGCGCGGGGGCGTAAACTTATCATACTTTGCTCCTTGCTCTAAATCCCGGCGGTTGATAGAGTGGCCGCATCGTCCGATCGCCGAAGAACAATGGTTTTGCCACTCCGGTTTCCCGCCAGATGTCACGGCCTGGAAGTGGCGGCAGGGTGTTCCAAAGCACCCGCCACGGGGCTCCAGGGGGCCCTGTCGTTCTCTATAGGTAGTTAACTTTCATGCTGAAAAAACTGCGCGGAGTGTTCTCCAACGATCTCTCTATAGATCTGGGCACCGCAAACACTCTTATTTATGTGCGCGACAAGGGGATCGTCCTTGATGAACCATCGGTGGTGGCGATCCGGATTCACAACGGCCAGAAGACCATCGAGGCCGTGGGCACCGAGGCCAAGCGCATGCTGGGCCGCACTCCGGGCAATATCACCGCCATTCGCCCGCTGAAGGACGGCGTCATCGCCGACTTTCAGGTCACCGAGAAGATGCTCCAGCACTTTATCGCCCGGGTTCACGAGAGCCGTTTTATCCGGCCCAGCCCGCGGGTACTGGTGTGCGTGCCCTGCATGTCCACCCAAGTGGAGCGGCGTGCCATACGTGAGTGTGCCCTGAGCGCCGGTGCGCGGGAGGTGCGGCTGATCGTGCATCCGATGGCAGCCGCCATCGGCGCGGGGCTGGTTGTGGAGGAGGCGACCGGCGGTGTGGTGGTGGATGTGGGTGGTGGTACCACCGTAATCTACTTTATCTCCGTCTAGTGGGTCGTGTATCGTGATTGCGTGGGCCTCGGTGGTGTTCGCTTCGA
>JBKDZQ010000184.1:0-1939 GCA_047971325.1 Parahaliea sp. | reverse complement strand
AACAGCAGCCAGAGTTTGGGCTGCAATTTCGCCGGCACCCGCCGGCGCAGGCTGAAGTAGAGCATGGGAAAGAAGAACAGCACGCCGATCAGCCGGCCCAGCAGGCGGTGCAGATACTCGAACATGAAGATCGACTTGAAGCCCTGCAGATCCATGCCACGATTGATTTTCTGGTACTCGGGATAGGCCTTGTACTTGTCGAAAGTGCTTTGCCAGGCCTCTTCCGACAGGGGCGGCACCACCCCCATCAGCGGCTTCCACTCCACCAACGACAGACCTGAGTAGGTCAGGCGGGTGACGCCGACGAGGATGATCAAAACGAACACCACGGCGGCACAGAGCAGCAGCCAGCCGGCGATCTGCCGGTCATAGCCCTGTTGCGGTTGGGAAAGAAGCATGGCAAAACTATCCGGATGGAAACGGGCGCCATGATACCTGAAGTGCCCGGCTACTGGCGCGGCCTGTGCCGACCATAGTCATAATGCATTGATTTTATGTAAGATTCTGTATTCCAAAAGTATTATCAAAAAACCCTCTTCATTGGCCAGCCATTGGGCTTGCGGAGTCACCATGGAATTGAGCACGGAAGAAAAAGCCGCAGTATCGAGACTGCTGTATGAAAAAGACGGAATAAAAGCCAGCGTGATGGCACTTTCACCCTACCTGTTGCCGACGATCATTCTGGCCGCCTACGGCATCTACCATCAGGACTACGTGGCCTGTGCCCTGGGTTACGGATGCCTGCTGATGCTATCAATCTGGTATCTGCAATCGTCTTCCGGCTATGTGAAAGACTTGAAATCAGCTATCTCCAAATATGAAGCAGCCACCAACAGGCTGGGTACGAATAGTGGCCAGCAAAGCTAGGCACTGCCGTCACAGATTAAAGTAAATATGCAATACCGTACGCCAAGTCTTTGAAACTTGCGTATAACGCATGCCTATCCATCACCGACACGATCTGCCTGAACGCGGTTAGTAGCCCCTGAAACAGCCCCGCGCAATCCTGGAATTCTCGACCATAATCAGTAAGGCGAGGAAAACGGCTATGCGCAAATCCCGATTCACAGAATCCCAGATTGTCAGGGTCTTGAAAGGGGTTATTGTCAAATCTGGTGTTCACGAATCTGAATCAAGCGGCGGCCTGGCCTGATTCAGCGCGGGCTAGCGCGGCGCGTGCCAGTGATGCTTGTGCCCGGCGTCAGTCGTCGGCCCGGGCTGCACCGATGTCGTAGTGCTCGCACAGCAACCGGTGCAGGACCTGCGCGGGCCCCGACAGGGGGTGGCGCCGGCGGGTGAAAATGCCGACCCGCCGGCTGATGGCCGGCTCGACCAGCGGGAGGCACTGCACTCCCTGTTCCCGCATCTGCTCACGGCACAGGGCCGGCACGATACTCACCCCCAGGCCGCTGGCCACCAAGCGGCCGATGGTGGCCCGGTGCGAGGCCGCGGCCAGGGAGGCACGCTACGCCGCCCTGGAGGCCGCGGCTGTCGAGGTCGACGCGGTGGCGGTGTTGCTCGGCCACACCCTCGACGACCAGGCCGAGACGGTGCTGCTCGGCCTCGCCCGCGGTAGCGGCCCCGGCAGCCTGCGAGCGATGGCCGCGATCAGCGGTCTCTGGCGACGGCCGCTGCTGGGCATCCGTCGGGCCGAGACCGAGGCAGTGTGCCGCCATCTCAAACTCGAACCCTGGCACGATCCGCACAACGACGATCCCACCTACACGCGGGTGCGGGTGCGTCGCTCAGTCCTGCCCCACCTGGAACTCGAACTCGGCCCCGGCGTTACCGAGGCCCTCGCCCGCACCGCCGAACACGTGCGCGAGGACGACGACGCGCTTGACCGGATGGTGGACGAGCTCATCGAAGATCTCGCCGAGCACAGCGAGGCGGGGATCGCGCTGCCCATCGGTGCCCTGGCAGCCAACCCCGCGGCGAT
>JBKDZQ010000183.1:0-6471 GCA_047971325.1 Parahaliea sp. | reverse complement strand
CTGTAAATCCCGAACAAATATTTTTTAAATCAATTATATTAATGGTTTGTAATTAATTTTATAAATGTCAATAAAAGAGGGTTTCCGATGCGCCTGAACCAGGTCGACCTGAATCTCTTTGTGGTCTTCGACACTATCTACACCGAACGCAACCTGACCCGGGCCGCGGAAGTGCTTTGCGTCACCCAGTCGGCGGTGAGCAATGCCCTGTCGCGCCTGCGCCGAACCTTCAACGACGAACTCTTCGTGCGCACGCCCCGGGCCATGGTGCCGACGCCGGTAGCGGAGAATATCGTGGGTCGGGTCAGGGAGGCCCTGCAACTACTGGACAGTTCGGTGGTGGCAGGGGATCGCTTCGACCCGCTCAGCAGCGAACGCCGTTTTCGCCTGAGCACCAACGATGTGATGGAGTCCATACTGTTGCCGGCGCTGATGGATGATCTTGGGCGCAGCGCACCCGGCATGACCATTGAATGCTACTACACCCGCCGGCGGGAACTGGGCACAGCGCTGTCATCCGGCCAGCTGGAGCTGGCCATCGATATCGCCGCCGCCGCGGATGCCACGATCTGTCACGTACCCCTGTTCCGGGAGCGCTATGTCTGCCTGGTACGCAGCGATCACCCCGCGGTGGGTGAGCGGATCAGCCTGGAGCAGTATCTGGCGTTGGGGCATATCCATGTGTCCAGCCGGCCGCGGGGGCTGGGGATGGAGGATATCGAACTGCCTCGGCTGGGCCGGCAGCGGCGCATCCAGCTGCGGCTGGAGCATTGCCTGGTGGTGCCGGATATTGTACGTCGACCCGACCTGGCGCTCACCGTATCCAGCCGCGTCGCGACCGGGATGGCCGCAGTGAAGGCCCTGGAATTGCCCTTTGACCTGCCGCCGATGGAATACCACCTGCTGTGGCATCGCAGCGCCGATGAGGACCGCGCCAACCGCTGGCTGCGGGAGCGGATTATCGCTCTTTGCCAGGGGGTGTGAATAGCCATCGGGCACTGTGGGAGTGAAAAGTCGAGTGGGCACCGGCGCCATGCCTGCCGGTGCCCGGGGTAATGGACGATCTACTGCTGCTTGTTGAAAATATTGCCGATGGCCTCGCCGACCGCGCGGCCGACTTCCCCGGCGGAGCTGGTGTCAGAGCCGCCCTCCTGGCTGGCGCCACCCTGATTCATGGCTTCCATGATACCGCTCATAACGCTGCCGAGATCGGTGGGTTCGGCAGGCAGGGCGAAGCGCCGGGCGTCGACCGTGGTGTCCTCGATGGACTCGACCTTCATGTCCTTGCCGTAGCGCAGGACACCCATGTTCAGTGCCGTCAGCTGTGCCTGCAGTTTTTCACCGGCGGCCACCTGGCTCTGGTATTGGGTGGTATCCATCGAGTCGGCGACCGCCTCGGCCACATTGAACACCACGTCCCGGAAGGCAATGGCCAGCGGGTTGGCGGACAGCACGATTTCCGCCAACCGGGCACTGCCCTCTTGTTCGTAGCGCAGTTCGTAGACCTGGCCTTGCATGCCGGCGACGGTTTCCCTGCGCCCGGTATCGGTCAGCGACAGTACTTTGCTGTCGATGTTGCCGGGAGTGGCACTACCGGCCATCTGGCCGAACAGGCCGAGCGCCGAGCCCAGCTCGAATACCATCGGCTGGCCGTTGTTGTTGGCGACGGCGTACATTTTCCCGTCGCGGACCAGCATGTAGCCGTCCTTGTCGTAGCTGCTGGCGCCGATGCGCAGGTCACTGCCCTCGTACTCGAAGGTCATGGTGTCACCCTGCCCATTCACCACCCGGGCGATGTCCGCCGAGGCAGCGCTGATGATGCCAAGAGTCAGGGTCAGCCCGGCAGCGAGGGCTGAATAGTGTTTGTTTGTGAACATAACGCTTTTTCCTGTTGTAACGTCGAGGTCCGGAAGACGGCGTGTAGCCCGTCAGGTAGGCCGGTCGTCTAGTCTATGCATTTTGTGTGGAATTGCTATCACCCGCGCCGTGCTCCCGCAGCGACTGGTACGCGGCCAAGGCGCGGGCCCGGGCGAAGCCGTGCTCCACCAAGGGTCGGGGATAGTGCTCACCCAGGCGCAGGCCGGCACTGTGCAGTAGCTCCGGCGGGGCGTCGAAGGGCCGGTGCAGGTAGCGCTCGGGCAGTGCGGCGAGTTCCGGCACCCAGCGCCGCACGTACTCGCCCCGGGGGTCGAACTTTTCGCCCTGGGTGCAGGGATTGAAAATGCGGAAGTAGGGCGCGGCGTCGACCCCGCTGCCGGCCACCCACTGCCAGCTGCAGGCATTGTTGGCGAGATCGGCATCCACCAGGGTGTCGCGAAACCAGGCTTCGCCGTGGCGCCAGTGCTGCAACAGGTGCTTGGTGAGGAAGGAGGCGGTGACCATGCGCACCCGGTTGTGCATATAACCGGTGGACCAGAGTTCGCGCATACCCGCATCCACCAGGGGATAGCCGGTCTGGCCTCGTTGCCAGGCCCGCCGTTCGGCCGGCGCGTCACGCCAGGGAAAAGCGGCAAAGTCACGGCGAAAGACGGTGTCGGGTAGATCGGGAAAGTGATGCAGCAGGTGGTGGGAAAACTCCCGCCAGCCGATTTCACTGAGAAATTTGTCAGTCGCCGCGCCCAAGGATGGATGATCCCGCGCGACCTGCTGGCAGGCGTGCCACACCGCGCGCACGGAAATCTCACCAAAATGCAGGTGAGGGGACAGGCGGCTGGTGAGCGTTCGGGCGGGCCAGTCGCGCCCCTGAACATAGTCGGGCAGGGTCTGCCGGAGAAAGCCCGCCAGCTGTCGCGTCGCGCCGACGGTACCGGGCTGCCAGTACTGTGACCAGGTGCTCGCCCAGTCCGGCTCCTGTGGGCGCAGTTGCCAGCTGTCGAGGGGATCCGAGACCATGTCATCAAGGGCAGTGCCGAGAGTGGCGGGTGCCGGCTGTGGCAGCTCCGGTTCCGGTGCCGCCAGGCAGGTGCGCCAGAAGGGGGTAAACACCCGGAACGGCTGGCCACTGCGGTTGCGCAACGTTTCCGGAGCGAACAGCAGGTGACCAGGGTAAGATCTTAATTCAACGCCCTCGGCCGCAAGTCGGCGCTGCACCGACTGCTCCTGTCCAGCGGCCCAGGGTTCGCAGTGGCGACTGCAGTAGACAGCCCGGGCACCGGACCGGCGGCACAGTTCCACCAGTATGGAGGCGGCCTCACCCCGACGCAGCACCAGTGTGCGTTGATAGCGTTGTCGCAGTTCGCCGGCAAGGGCAGCCAGGCTGTGATGCAGCCACCAGCGGCTGGCGCCGCCGCTTGCCCAGCGACCGGCGCTATCATCGTCCAGAATGTAAACGGTGAGTACCGGTCGATCGGAATCGGCCGCGGCGCGCAGCGCCGGGTGATCCTTCAGTCGCAGGTCCTGGCGAAACCAGACAATCACCGCCTCAGTCATCGATCAGCGCCCCTGGCCCCGCTACTGGGCCGCGGTGCAGCCGCAGGTAGACCTGTCGTTCGATGTAGGGATGGGGGTAACGGGTAAAGTGCTGTCGCAACTGGGCCACCGGTTCCATCAGGGTGCACAGCCCGCCACGGTAGTGGTCGATACAGTTGGCCAACTGCTGGCGTTCATCCGCCGTCAGCCGTTGTTTGAGGTAGCCCGCCAGGTGATACAGCACATTGGCGTGGGTGCCGGGCGTGGCGTGCTCGCCCAGCGCCCGCATCAGCTTACCAAAAAATGCGGCGCCCAGGGTATCGATATCCTGTCTGTCAGCAGCGGCGAGCATTGGCCCCAGGGATCGGTAGGACGTCATGCTGTGGGCCATCACCAGGTATTTGTAGTGGCTGTAGAACCCGCTCAGCGCGGCAGCACTGAGTCCGCTGGCGCAAAGTTGTCGCCAGTCATGGTAGGCATACACGCGGGCGGCGAAGCTCTCCAGCCGTGCCGGCTCCGCCAGTCGCTCATCGTCCTCCAGCGGCAACAGCGGGTCGCGAGCCGCCAGTGCCGTGGCAAAGATGCCCCGGGTGTCAGTGGCCACCAGCTCGCCAGCGCTGTTGTAGCGTTTGACCTGGTGATAGCCGCAACTGGGACTGCCCTTTACCAGAATGTAACCGCACAGCTCGGGGGTCTGGGCCAGCACCCGATCGGCATAGGCGGCGAGGGCGTCGGTATGGTCGTGGGAGTGGCTCGCCACATCCAGCGCCCGCACCCGGTCCCCCCCTTCGCCCACCAGGTGGATGGGAGGGCGCGGCACCCCCATGCCCACGCCCATCTCCGGGCAGAACGGGCGGGTATCGAACAAGCGCTGCAACTGTCGCACGCCGGGTCCGGCGGGCTTGCTGTCGGCGTTGTAGCGCACCGACCGGCCGCTCAGGCAGGTGCCGATGCCCACCACAGGGCGGGGGGCACTGTCAGTGAGGCTGCTGATGCTGGGCATGGCAGGGGGTGTCGACGGATTCGGTTACTTCGCACCATCGCGGGTCTGCCCGGCGCTGTCAAGACCGGGCCGGGTCGTCCTTGCCGGCTGGGGGTGCGGGAGCGCGGTTCCGGGCGCCGAGCTGTCGCAGCACGGCGGCGTCCCGGGCCAGCCACAGCCACAGCAGGACCGGCAGCAGAGTCGGTACCATTAGCGTGTTGAGCTGGTAGAGCAGGGCAATCAGCGCCGGTGGTGGCAGTGGCAGGGTGGCGCGTTCGAACAGCTGCTGCTGCAGGCCGAGCATCAGGTTCTTGAGTTCGATACTGACCAGTCCAAAGCCCATCACCAGCCACAGAAGCACCAGCCCACGGCAAAAGCGTTCCACCGGCTGAGACACGCCCGAGGCAAACATCAGCGCGGCAAAAAACGGTATGGAGTAGGACACCAGTCGGGTGTCCACCGGATAGGCCAGTTGGAATTCGGCCTTTTCGGCGCTGACAATCTCGCCGTTCAGCTCGCCAAAGTGAGTCAGTACCAGCAGTCGGGTGTCCTGCAACTGGATGCTGTCGATGATCTCCGGCAGACCCCACAGCAGGCTGTATTTGGCGATCAGGAAAGCCGGTGCCGCCGGCAGGTTGCCCCCGGCGTACCACAGTGCGAACAACGGCACCATCAACAGCAGTACCCACCCCATGAAGCGATAGGGTGATGCGGTGTTCACGCGGGCACCGCCTTGTCTTTGCGGCCCAGATAGCGCAGGTAGACGAGGAACACCACCAGCACGTCCAGCATGATCAGTACCGGCCACAGATAGAGGTGGGTAAAGGAGAAGACCGCCTCATTCCACTGGCCCAGATAGAACAGGGTAATGATGCGGCCGATATTGAGCAGCTGTATGGTGGCAAACCCGATGACAATCGCCAGCAGGCGATCCCGCGCACTGGCGGGAAAGGCGAGAATGGCGGCGATCAGCACAATGGCGGCCTCAATCCCGTTGCAGCCCGCCTCGATGGAGATGGCGAAGTGCGACACACTGTCTTCAATGACACGACCGTAGGAAACGACCTGCGCATCAAAAGGGGTAATGAGTGCGACACTGAGTGCGGCCAGGCCAGAGGTAAAGGGCTGGACGATGTACTGTTGGACAGGCTCCAGTAACTCCAGCGTAAACAACCCGACCAGCACGAGCAGAAAGATCAGAGTAAACCTGTTCATTGCGCCGGCATTATGGACTAGCCCGACCGGCCAGGGAAGCGTAAAGTGCCCGCTTGTCGGAATCTGTCTGGAATTGAACGAGAGAGAGTCATGGGGCCAAGGGCTATGTCGCACACGGCGCGCTGGCTGGGTCTGCTGGCGGCGCTGGCCATGCTGGCGTTCAGCGGCTGGATGTACTGGCGCACGGGTGACTGGGTCGCACTGGTGTTCGCCGTGGGCAGTCTTGCTTATGGCCTGTTCTTTTTCGCGGCCAGTACCCGGGGGGGATCTTGAACAACGACTTTCGCACCGCCATCGGGCTGTGCCGGGCGCTCCTTGTGATGCTGTTGGTGCTGCTCACCGCCGCTTGCGCGTCACTGGTCGCCGACATCGACCCACCCAGGGTGAGCGTGGAGAATGTGCGTGTACTGCCCTCCGCAGGCATCGGTCCACGTTTCGAGATTGTGCTGCGCCTGGCCAACCCCAACAAGGTGGCGCTGGATATTGCCGGTGTCAGCTACAGTATCGATATTCTCGGTCGCGAACTGGTGGGCGGTGTCACCAACCAGGTACCCCGGGTGGAGCCCTATACCGAGGAAACGATCTCCCTGGAAACCGGCGTCAACCTGATCGAAATGCTGCACCTGCTGGGTGAGCTCGGGCGCTCCCGCAACGAGAGCTTCGACTACCGTTTCAGCGCCAAGATCGACTTCAAGGGCTTTTTGCCCACCCAGCGGGTAGAGGAGAGCGGCAGCCTCAGCCTGGACAAGCTGCCCGGAATCAACTGAGCAGGGACTGGGCGAAGATCGCCAGTATGATCAGCGGGCAGACAAAACGCACGTAAGCCGGCCAGACTTTCCAGAACAGGCTGTTGCCGGCATCGGGAT
>JBKDZQ010000182.1:0-2639 GCA_047971325.1 Parahaliea sp. | reverse complement strand
AACAGCCCAGATATCACCAAAGCGATCTGCACGCGCGAGCATTTCAGGCAGGGTTTCGTCAAATGCGCGTCGATTGGCCAGCCCCGTCAGCGCGTCCCGATGGGCCATTTCCGCCAATCGTGACTCAGACATGTGAATTCGTTCAATCATATGATTGAACTCTTCCGCGACGCGCCCAAGCTCCGGTGGCACATTCACCTCAATGCGATGATCGCGCTCGCCTCCGGCAAACCTTATCGCTCCCTCGACCAGTCGATCAACACTGGCGGACATAAGTCGGCTGATCAAGTGGACACTGAAAATCACCGCAACCAAAGAAACAAAGCCGGCAATCCCCAGGATCCAGATAGAACGTTCATAAAACCGGCTGGCAACCAGGTAATCGTGCTCGACAATCCTATCCAGCTGCTCATACATGGCGGAGAGCTTATCCATCGCGGTTTCCAGGCTGGCATGATAGACGAGCATCGATTCTATGAGCGCCGGGTCGCCATAGGGGCGCACGGTATGCAACAGGGCACTGGCACGTTCATCCGCGGCGGTCCAATCCTGCCGCGAGCGCTGCAATAGCTCCAGCAGCTGCCGCTCCCCGTTCAGCGATGTCGCAAGACTCACGTAGTCCTCTTCGATACTCTGCCGCAGCAATCGATAGGCGGGCACGTGCTGCGGCTGCCGGTCCTCGAGGTACTCATCCACCGGCACCACCGCGCTCTGAATATGCAGGCGCAATCGCTGGACTGGGGCGATTTGATTGTGCATGCGATGCGAAACATCCGCATATGAGGCGATGACACCGCGATCCAGCAACCAGAACCCGATAAACACAGAGATAACCGCCGGCCCCAATGCGACGGCCATCGAGAATCCAATCCAGAAGCGCAACGATCGCTTTTGCAGCATAGCGTTCACAGAACACAAGCTCCTGCCATATACCACGGAAAATTCGTTTTACAGATCACTGGCACTCCCTAACCCGATATCGCCGCCTTCAGCGCCGGCGATCCCTTCTCCACAAGGCGCGCTGACCGACTGAGTAGGACAGTATCAGGTGGAAGGCATGTCAGGCTATACGGCAATGGCACTTGGTTTAATTCAACACGGCAACCCGGGGTAGAGCGTGGAATCGGGCCGGCTTGGCGGGACCACTGGGCCGGCGATTTATCCCGAAGCTAATGAGTACCCCGGAGCTGGCGAGAGCCTCACTTTTTATCTTCGACGGCGCCAGAGGGGCGCGCGTAACGATCATTGAGCGCCTGCACGAAGCCGTCGGCATCGGCCAGTACCCGGTCGAGCTGCTTGCGGCGCCAGCCACCCCAGCCGCGGGGTGACAGCAACAGGAGGGAAGTCCACCAGGCGCGCAGGTTCCAGCCAAAGCCCCGGGCCAGAGAGGGTTGCTCCACGCCCTGGGAGGCGTCGCGCTCCAGTTTGCGCAGCACCCCGCGACCGGCCAGCAGGCGCAGCCGGCTGTGCAGCAGCAGGGCCAGCAACAGGGCCACCACCACCACCGTGACCTGCAGCGGAATCGGCAGGTTCACAAAAGGCATCAGGTAGGTGCCCTCCCACATGCCGCGGCTGAGAGTCCACCACAGGAACACCCCGATCAGGGCGCCAAACACCGGAATACTGAGCCAGGCGGTGCGGCGGCGCCAGCTGCGGCGGGCCTCGGTCAGCCGTGGGACCACTTCGTCGCGCAGCTGCTTGGCGGTCTTGTCCAGCACGCCCACCACCCGGTAGGCCCGCTCCACTTCCACCTGGCGGATGCGGGCCTCGATATCGGCCAAGTCCTCGTCGCGCTTGCGTTCCAGGCGCTCGCGCACCCGCTCGTCCTCGATCGGCACGGTCACTCCGCGGGCATAGATGCGGTAGAAGCGACCGGCGGTCAGGCCGTGCTGGGCCAGGGAGCGCTGCCAGGCGGCCACCACTTCTTCCGGGTTGTCCTCACGCGCGGTGTTGTCGATCTGGTTAAGCACGTAGAGGAACTTGTTGGAATCCGGTCGATGTACCGTCTCGGCCACCAGGTGCTCGAGGGTGTCGGCCATGGCGCCGGGCTCGGGGTGGCGGGCATCGAAGAACACCAGCACCAGGTCGGAAAGATTGATGATGTGCTCGGTGAGCAGCAGGGTTGAGGTACGCTGCTGGTCGGCGTCGAAACCAGGGGAATCGATAAAAATCTTGCCGCGCAGGCTCTGGGCGGGCACGGTCTTGAGCTGCAGGTAGGAATCCACCCGGCGGCCCTCGCCCACCGCACCCTTCTCGATGGCCTGGCTGATCTGGTAGAAGGGAAAGCGCGGGTCGCTGTCCAGGGCCAGGCCCGGCAACGAAGCATGGGTGTCACCGGCACCGGCGCCATAGCAGATGACGGTAAACTTGTCGTCCACCGCCTGGTTGCCGGTGCGCTGTAGATCCTCCCCCACATACTGGTTCATGAAGGTCGACTTGCCGGCGGAAAAGGTACCGAGCACGGAGATCACCGGCCACCAGGACACCTGGTTGGCGTAGGATTCGTCCGGCCCCATCACCCCCAGCTTGCGGGCGATGCGATCCAGGCGCTGGAAGCTCTGAACACAGCCCGCCAGGACCGGGTTTTCCCGGCGTAGGTGGGCCTCCAGGCGTTTGATTCGCTCCTGCGTGGTACTCCT
>JBKDZQ010000181.1:0-2529 GCA_047971325.1 Parahaliea sp. | reverse complement strand
TGCTGAAGCTGATCGAGGGCACCGTGGCATCGGTGCCACAGCAGGGGGGGCGCAAGCACCCGCAGCATGATTTCCTGAATGTTGATACCTCCAACATACTGTTCATCTGCGTCGGAGCCTTCTCCGGTCTCGACAAGGTCATCCGCAACCTTTCCGAGAATGGCGGTATCGGTTTCGGTGCCGAAGTAAAGAGCAAGGATGAGAAACGCAATGTCGGCGAACTGCTGTCCGATCTGGAACCCGAGGATCTGGTGCAATACGGCCTGATTCCCGAGTTTGTCGGTCGCCTGCCGGTGATTGCGACCCTCGAGGAGCTGGACGTGCCGGCGCTGGTCAAGATACTCACCGAGCCGAAGAACTCCCTCACCAAACAGTACAGCAAGCTGTTCGAGATGGAGGGCGTCGAAGTGGACTTCCGCGAGGATGGCCTGCGCGCGGTGGCCGAGCGCGCCATGGACCGCAAGACCGGTGCCCGGGGCCTGCGCTCCATCCTTGAGGGTGTACTGCTGGATTCCATGTACAACATTCCCTCACGGGACGATGTCCGCAAGGTGGTGATCGACGAATCCGTAATCCGGGGCGACTCGGAACCCCTGCTGGTTTACCAGCATCACGAGCCCGCCGTCCGGGCCGCCTCAACCGACGAGTAACGCCAGCCGCCCGGCCTCACCGGGCGCGGCAGTTTCTGTTCTTGAACCGGGCCGCTTTGCCCCAGCAGGGCTGTGTGCCCCCACGATATTTCCCCAATCCCGGAGATAGGTATGGGTTCTTCCAGTTATATAGAGCTTCCCCTGCTGCCCCTGCGCGATGTTGTGGTGTACCCACACATGGTGCTGCCGCTGTTCGTGGGGCGGGAAAAATCCATCGAGGCGCTGGAAGATGCCATGGCCAGCGACAAGCAGGTGCTGCTGGTGGCCCAGCGCGACCCCTCCGATGACAACCCCGACGCCGACGACATCTACCAGGTGGGCACCGTGTCCAACATCCTGCAGTTGCTGAAACTGCCCGATGGCACGATCAAGGTGCTGGTGGAAGGCGTATTCCGGGCCGCGGTGGAACTGGTCGACAACGACCACCGCTTCGCGGTTGCCGGAGTGCGCGAGATCGTCAGCGACGAGATACCCGAGGAGGAGGCCGCGGGCCTGCTGCGGTCCACCGTCAGCCAGTTCGAGAAGTACGTCAATCTCAGCAAGAAAGTACCGGCGGAGGTGCTGACCTCGCTGACCGGCATCGACGAGCCCGGTCGCCTGGCCGACACCATTGCCGCGCACATGAGTGTCGATCTGGAGGAAAAGCAGAAAATCCTCGAAATGGCCAACATTCGCGCCCGTCTCGAACACCTGATGGGACTGATGGAAGCGGAGATCGACCTGTTTCAGGTGGAGAGGCGCATTCGCGGTCGCGTCAAGAAGCAGATGGAAAAGAGCCAGCGCGAGTATTATCTCAACGAGCAGATGAAGGCCATTCAGAAAGAACTGGGCGAAATGGACGAGGCGCCCAGTGAGATGGATGAACTGCAGCGCCGGGTCGATGAGGCCAGGATGCCCGAAGGAGCCCGCAGCAAGGCGATGTCGGAACTGGGCAAGCTGAAGATGATGTCGCCGGTGTCGGCCGAGGCCTCGGTGGTGCGCAGCTATATCGACTGGATGGTGTCCGTGCCTTGGTCGAAGCGCAGCACGGTCAAGCTCGATCTCGGGCGTGCGTCGGACATTCTCGACGCCGATCACTATGGCCTGGACGAGGTCAAGGATCGCATTCTCGAATACCTCGCCGTGCAGAAGCGGGTGCGCAAGGTCAAGGGGCCGGTGCTGTGCCTGGTGGGACCGCCCGGCGTGGGCAAGACCTCGCTCGGTGAGTCCCTGGCCCGCGCCACCAACCGCAAATTTGTGCGCATGGCCCTGGGCGGGGTGCGCGACGAGGCGGAGATCCGCGGCCACCGCCGCACCTATATCGGCTCCATGCCCGGCAAACTGCTGCAGAAAATGGCCAAGGCGGGGGTCAGGAACCCACTGTTCCTGCTTGACGAAATCGACAAGATGGGCATGGATCACCGCGGTGATCCGGCTTCGGCGCTGCTGGAAGTGCTGGATCCGGAGCAGAACCACGCCTTCAACGATCACTACCTGGAAGTGGACTACGACCTGTCCGATGTGATGTTCGTGTGCACCTCCAATACCATGCATATTCCCGGCCCGCTGCTGGATCGCATGGAAGTGATCCGCATCCCCGGTTACACCGAGGACGAAAAAATCAACATCGCCCAGCGCTACCTGGTACCCAAGCAAATCAGGCTGAACGGGCTGAAAAAAGGCGAGATCGACATTCCCGAGACCACTTTGATCGATGTTATCCGCTACTACACGCGGGAGGCGGGCGTGCGCGCGCTGGAGCGTGAAATTGCCAAGCTGTGCCGCAAGGTCGTCAAGGCTATCTCCCTGGAAGATCCGGTCGGAGGCGACGGCGTGGTCACCCGCGAGGCACTGGCCGATCTGCTGGGTGTGCGAAAATTCAACTATGGCATCGCCGAGG
>JBKDZQ010000180.1:0-3557 GCA_047971325.1 Parahaliea sp. | reverse complement strand
AGATCCTCGGCTTCGCCTTCGGCCGCGACGACCAATGGGAACCCGAAGCGGTCAACTGGGGGCCCGAAGACAAATGGCTGACCGACCAGCGCCACTCTGGCAACCGCGAGCTGGATCGCCCCCTGGGCGCCACCGAGATGGGCCTGATCTACGTCAACCCCGAGGGCCCCAACGGCAAACCGGACCCGGTGGCTGCCGCCCGTGACATCCGCGCCGCCTTTGGCCGCATGAGCATGGACGACGAGGAAACCGCCGCCCTGATCGCCGGCGGCCACACCTTTGGCAAGACCCACGGAGCGCACAAGGCTTCCGAATGCGTTGGTCCCGATCCCGAGGCGGCGCCCATCGAGCAGCAGGGCCTGGGCTGGAAGAGCAAGTGCGGCACCGGCGTTGGCGCCGATGCTGTGGGCAGCGGCCTGGAAGGCGCCTGGACGGTCAACCCGATCCAGTGGACCCACAACTTCCTGCAGAACCTGTACGGCTTCGAATGGGAACTGAGCACCAGTCCCTCGGGTGCCAAGCAGTGGATACCCAAGGACGGTCAGGCTGCCACTCTGGTGCCGGACGCCCACGACCCCGAGCGCCGCCACCCGCCGGTCATGCTCACCACCGACCTGTCCCTGCGGGAAGACCCGGTCTACCGCGAAATCACCACCCGCTGGCTCAACGACCCGCAGTCCTTCGCCAAGGCCTACGCCCGCGCCTGGTTCAAGCTGACCCACCGCGACATGGGTCCGACCTCCCGCTACCTGGGTAGCTGGGTGCCGCAGGAAACCTTTGTCTGGCAGGACCCGGTACCCAAGGCAGACTACCGGCAGATCAGCCAGCGCGACATGGGCCGGCTGAAGTCCGCCATTCTCGACTCCGGCCTGTCCACCGCCGACCTGGTGCGGACCGCCTGGGCTGCCGCCGCCAGCTATCGCGGGACCGACATGCGCGGCGGCGCCAACGGTGCCCGCCTGCGTCTGGCCCCGCAAAAGGACTGGCCGGTGAACCAGCCGGAGCAACTGACCGGCGTGCTGGCCAAGCTGGAGCAGGTGCAACAGGACTTCAACCGCAAGGCCGGCAAGACCCAGGTATCACTGGCCGATGTGATCGTGCTCGGCGGCGCCGCTGCCATCGAACAGGCGGCGAAAAAGGGTGGCTACAAGGTGGACGTTCCCTTCGTGCCGGGCCGCACCGACGCCAGCCAGGACATGACCGACGTCGAATCCTTCGCGCTGCTGGAGCCAAAGGCCGACGGTTTCCGCAACTACCTGGCGCCGGGCTATGCCCATCCGCCCGCCGAGGCGCTGGTGGAGCGCGCCGCCCTGCTCGACCTCAGCGCGCCGGAAATGACCGTACTGGTGGGTGGTATGCGAGTGCTGCAAGCCAACGCCGACGGCAGTAGCCACGGTGTCTTCACTGAGCGCCCGGGAACGCTGACCAACGACTTCTTCGTCAATCTGGTGGACATGTCCACGCAGTGGCGCAAGTCTTCCGGGCAGGAAGGTCTGTACGAAGGGCTCGACCGCAGCAGCGGCGCGGTGAAGTGGACCGCCACTCCGGTGGACCTGATCTTTGGCTCCAACTCGGAGTTGCGTGCGCTCGCCGAGTTCTATGCCTCTGACGACAGTGCCAAGCGCTTTGTCGACGACTTCATCAAGGCCTGGACCAAGGTGATGACCGCAGACCGCTTCGACGTGAAATAAACCCGGCATTTCCGGGAACGGCGCGATCGTTTGCGGTCGCGCCGTTTTTTTTGCATTGCGGGCGAGCCGCTACATCACTCCGTAGGCCACCATCGCAGAAGCAACCTTGCTGAAACCGGCGATATTGGCGCCGCGGAAATAGTCGACGTGGCCCTCTCCGGTGGTGCCGAACTCCACGCACTGATCGTGAATGACGCGGATGATATCGCGCAGGCGCGCGTCCACCTCCTCACGGCTCCATTGCAGACGCAGGCTGTTCTGGCTCATTTCCAGTCCGGAGACCGCCACCCCGCCGGCGTTGGCGGCTTTGGAGGGTGCGTGCAGGAAGCCGCGTCGCTCCTTGAACACACGGATGGCCTCTGGCGTGGTGGGCATGTTGGCGCCCTCGGCAATGCCGCGACAACCGCCCCTGAGCAAGGCCCTGGCCTCCTCGCCGTCGATCTCGTTCTGGGTGGCGCAGGGAAAGGCCAGGTCACAGGGCACGCCCCAGGGTTCCGCGTTGGGGTGGTAGGTGGCGTCAAATTTTCCGGCGTACTCGCCAATACGACCGCGACGCCGGTTTTTGAGCTCCATCACCCAGGCGAGCTTGTCGTGGCTGATGCCCTCCGGGTCGTGGACAAACCCGGAGGAATCGGACAGGGTGACGACCCTGGCTCCGAGCTGGATCAGCTTTTGCGCGCAGTAGGTGGCCACATTGCCGGAACCGGATACCACGCAGACCTTGTCCTCGATGCTCTCGCCCCGATGGGCGAGCATGTCCTGCATCATATAGACTGTGCCATAGCCGGTGGCCTCGGCGCGAATGCGGCTGCCGCCGAACTCCAGGGCCTTGCCGGTGAGCACCCCCTCGAAGCGGTTGGCCAGTCGCTTGTACTGGCCAAACATATAACCCACCTCCCGCGCACCCACGCCGATATCCCCGGCCGGCACATCGGTATCAGGCCCGATATGCTTCGACAGTTCGGTCATGAATGCCTGGCAAAAACGCATGACCTCCAGATCAGAGCGGCCCTTGGGATCGAAGTCCGAGCCGCCCTTGCCGCCACCCAGTGGCAGGCCGGTAAGACTGTTCTTGAACACCTGTTCGAAGGCCAGAAACTTGAGCACCGACTGGGTCACCGTGGGATGGAAGCGGACCCCCCCCTTGTAGGGACCGATGGCATTGTTCTGCTGCACACGGTAACCGCGGTTCACCTGGATATCGCCCCGATCATCCTGCCACACTACCCGAAAGCTGATGATGCGGTCGGGTTCGGTCATGCGTTCGAGAATTCTCAGTTCCCGATAGATGGGCTTGTCGGCGATATAGGGAACGATGTCCATCGCCACCTCGTGCACCGCCTGGTGAAACTCCGGCTCACCCGGATTACGGCGTTTTACGCTGTCCATGAACGTGGCCAGATCCGCCACCGGATTCCTGCTCATACCTACTCCTTCGGTGTTGCTTCTGTGGCTGCACGGCACTTTTGCGTGCGGCGCACAACATAACACATGCCCGCCGGCCCAGGCATACTTAGGGCACGCCGTCATCGGCGCGCCACTATTCATTGGCCAAAACCGCAACCGCACCCCTATAATCCGCCGCATGACGATTCCCCTGATTGCCGTATTGGTCGGCCTTGTCCTGCTGGTGTGGAGTGCCGACAAGTTTGTTGACGGCGCCGCCTCCGTCGCTACCCATTTCGGCATGTCGCCGCTGCTGATCGGCATGGTCATCCTGGGCTTTGGCACCTCGGCCCCGGAGATGCTGGTATCGGCCCTTGCCGCCGCCGAGGGCAACCCGGGGCTGGCCCTGGGCAATGCCTACGGCTCCAACATCACCAATATCGCCCTGGTGCTAGGCCTCACCGCCCTGATCAGCCCGAT
>JBKDZQ010000179.1:0-3006 GCA_047971325.1 Parahaliea sp. | reverse complement strand
CTCGCCGCTACTTTCCTGTCGTTCGATGTCCGCGATCAGCGCGGCGGCGACCTCTGGCTTGCAGGAATTGCGCTCCAGCAGCCGGTCGCGCCCTTCGCGCAGCTCGCGCCGGGTGTCGGCGGTGAAGGCGGCGGTGTCGGTGAGCAGTGCCTCGAAGTCGTCGCCGCGCCCACCGAGTTGGGTTTCCAGGCGCTCGCGAAAGCGCTGGAAAATCATATAGCCGGCGGAGCAGCTGTCACGGAAGGCATCCAGGCCGCGCTCGTACCAGTCCAGCAGGGTCTGCTGGGCCGAGCCTTCCAGGTAGGGCACATGAATCTCCACGTCGTGCTGCTGGCCGATGCGATCCAGGCGGCCGATGCGCTGCTCCAGCAGGTCGGGGTTCAGCGGCAGGTCGAACAGGATCAGGTGGTGGGCGAACTGGAAGTTGCGGCCTTCGCTGCCGATCTCCGAGCACACCAGGGTCTGGGCGCCGTTGACCTCGTCGGCAAAATAGGCCGCGGCCCGGTCGCGCTCGAAGATCGACAGCCCCTCGTAGAAGGCCGCCGAGCGGATGCCCGCGCGCAGGTGCAGGTAGTGCTCCAGGGCCACGGCGGTGCCGGCGCTGGCGCAGATCACCAGGGCCTTGGCCGGGCGCAACTGCTTGAGGGTCTGTTCCAGCCAGCGGACCCGGGGGTCGAAGGTCAGCCAGCTGTCGTCGTGGTAGGGTCGCTCGGGATGCAGGCTGGATTCCAGGTCCAGGTTGGCCAGGGCGTATTCGTCCGGGCAGGGCAGGGGGTGGCGGTGCAGCACCCGCTGCGGAAAGCCGCTGATCGCCGCCCGGGTGTTGCGAAACAGCACGCGGCCGGTGCCGTGGCGATCGAGAATCTGTTCAATCAGTTGCGCTGCCGGTGCCGCCGGGTCCAGTCCGGCAGGCAGGCCGGTCGGTGTTTCGCCGCGCTCCAGGGCGGTGGCCAGCTCGCTCCACTGCCGGTACTGCTGCTCCTGGGCGGCGAACTGCGCCAGGTCGTGGAAGCGCGAGGGATCCAGCAGGCGCAGGCGGGCGAAGTGGCTGGCCTGGCCCACCTGCTCGGGGGTGGCGGTGAGCAGTAGCAGGCCGGCGCTGCGCGTGGACAGGGCCTCCACCAGCTGGTAGTCCTCGCCGGGGGCGTCCTCGTGCCACTGCAGGTGGTGGGCCTCGTCCACCACCACGATATCCCATTTGGCCGCCAGCAGGCGCTCGCGGCGATCCCCGTTGCCGCTGAACAGGCTGGTGCTGCACAGCACCAGTTGCTCGGCGTCGAAGGGGTTGTCCAGGGCCGCCAGTTCCGCCAGGCGTTCTTCGTCGAACAGGGCGAAGTGCAGGTTGAACCGGCGCAGCATTTCCACCAGCCACTGGTGTAGCAGGTTTTCCGGTACCAGTATCAGCACCCGCGCGGCGCGTCCGCTGAGCAGCTGCTGGTGCAGGATCATGCCCGCCTCGATGGTCTTGCCCAGGCCCACTTCATCCGCCAGCAGCACCCGCGGGGCGAAGCGCTGGCCGACCTCGTTGGCGATATAGACCTGGTGGGGCAGCAGGCTGCTGCGCGAACCCAGCAGGCCGCGCACCGGGGAGCGTTGCAGCCGGTCCAGGTGCTGGCATGTGGCAACCCGCAGGGCGAAGTCGCCGTTCCGGTCGAAGTGACCATTGAGCAGGCGTTGCTGGGGCGTGGTGAGCTGGACGTAGGCGTCCAGTTCCAGCTCCGACACCGTCAGTTGTGCCTCGTGATGATCGCTGCCGGTGTACAGCAGCAGTCCCTGGTGTTCCTCGATCCGGTCGACTACCAGCTCCACGCCGCTGATGGTGGCAATGTGGTCACCCTCCTGGAAGCGCAGCCGGGTGAGGGGCGCGTCCTCGGCGGCGTAGGTGCGCTCCTCGCCGACGGCGGGAAAGTTGACGGTCACGCGCCGCGGCTCCACTTCCACGATAACGCCAAGGCCAAGCTGGGCGTCGGCGTGGCTCACCCAGCGCTGTCCAACAATGTACTCCATAGACTCCCTGTGTCTTGAGGCCGCAGGTGGGGCGGGAAACAAAAAGGCGCACATTCTAGCATTGAATGCGCCTGTGTGCGGACTGGCTCAGCGGTCGCGGAAAAAAAGTGCCAGGCTGTTGTCGCGGGCCCGCTCGAGCAGGTCCTCCACCCCGACGCCTTTCACCTCGGCGACTTTTTCCGCCACGAAGGGAAGGTAGTAGGGTGCGTTGGGTTTGCCCCGATAGGGCGCCGGGGTGAGGTAGGGGGAGTCGGTTTCCAGCAGCAACTGTTCCAGGGGCGTGGCGCTTACCACCGCGCGCACGTTGTCGGCCCGGTTGAAGGTGGCGATGCCGTTGAAGCCGAGCATGAAACCCTCGCCGAGACAGTATTCCGCCAGTTCCGGCCCGGAGGTGAAGCTGTGGATCACACCCCTGCGGGCCAGGCTGCCGCTGAAATTGGCCAGGATGGCGCGGGTGTCCGCATCGGCTTCGCGGGTGTGGATCACTACCGGCAGGTCCACCTCCACGGCCAGTTGCAGTTGCTGTTCGAATACCTGGCACTGTACCGCGCGGTCGGCGTGGTCGTAGAAATAGTCGAGGCCGATTTCGCCCACCGCCAACATGCGCGGGTCGGCGGCGCGCTCGCGAATGGTATCCGCCACGCCCTCGTCGAAGCCCTCGGCCTCGTGGGGGTGAACACCCTGGGTGCCCCAGACTTCCGGGGCGCTGTGAGCGAGCTGGAATACCCGGTCGAGATTGCCCGGTGATACGGCGATGGTGATGATGCGCTCCACGCCCACTTCGCGACTGCGCGCCAGCGTGTGGGCGAGCTGTTCCTGGTCCAGATAGTCCAGATGGCAGTGGGTTTCGATCAGCGGCGTGCGGAAGCGGGGGATGTCGCGGCGCTTGTTGTTGCTCATGGAGGCTGATCGCTTGGCCTGGTCTGGTGGCAGGCGCATAGCATAGGCGAGCATCGGCGCGGTTGGAAGGCTTGCTAGCGCGATGCTTCCAGCACTGTC
>JBKDZQ010000178.1:0-5537 GCA_047971325.1 Parahaliea sp. | reverse complement strand
GAGTCCGTCGGCCTGGCACAGGCAGCGGCGGATTAGTTGCAAATGAATATTATTCACCTCAAAGACTCATGGATGTCAATATCCGACCCGCCGACCCTGAAGCCGGCGGGAGTTGCCAGGAGGTAGCGAGGCTCTTCCACCGCAGTTTTCCGGCGAATGGCAGCCAAAACGGTAGTGTGTAGCGGCTCAGCCGCCAGTACTGGGCGCAGCGTAATACTGCGCCGGGTGAGCGCGGTGTTACTGCTTGCGCACGTACAGCACCAAGGAGTGATCGACCAGTTCGAAGCCATGTTCCGCGGCAATTTCCTTCTGGCGCTTTTCAATGACATCGTCGTGAAATTCAACCACGTCGTTACTGTCCACACAGACCATGTGGTCGTGGTGGTCACCGCGATCGAGCTCGAATACCGAGTGGCCAGCCTCAAAATTGTGGCGGACCACCAGTCCGGCCGATTCGAATTGCGTCAGCACGCGATAGACGGTGGCCAGACCGACGTCTTCACCGGCATCCAGCAGGGCACGGTACACGTCCTCGGCGCTCATGTGCTGGGCGCTGTCGTCAGTAGACTCCAGAATCTGCAGGATTTTAACGCGCGGCAAAGTGACTTTAAGGCCCGCTTTGCGCAGTTCCTGATTCTCTACGGCCATAGGAAGGGGTTCTCGTTGCGTGGCTGTGGGGGTATGATGCCACCCCTGTTACCGAAGTGGAAGTTCAAGCCCTCATGCGAAGCCTGTTTATCCTGCTGTGCGTCCTGGTGCTGGGTGGCTGCAGCTCCCTGGGGTTTCCCGGGGTCTACCGCATCGACATCGAACAGGGCAATCTGGTGGACCAGAAAATGGTCGATCAGCTGAAACCGGGCATGAGCCGCCGCCAGGTGCGCTTCATCCTCGGCACACCACTGGTGGAAGATCCCTTCAACCCGTCCCGCTGGGACTACCCCTATGTGATTCGCAACGGCCAGACAGTGATTCGCAAGGCACAGATGAGCGTGCATTTCGATGGCGACCAGTTGGTGGATGTCACCGGCGACCGCCTGCCCGGCTGGGCCGCTGGCCACAGCGATACACCGGCGGCAACCGGCGGCGACGCTGCTGGCTGACTACTCGTCCACATCACTGTCGCCGCCCTTGCCGCGACGTTCTTTGGCGCGCGCAGCCCGCGCCTTGCGCACCGCCTTCGGATCGGCAATCAGTGGCCGGTAGATTTCCACCCGGTCACCGTCGCGCAGCGCCTGTTGGGGGCTGACCACCTTGCCGAAGATGCCTAGCTTGGTGTTGTCCACGTCCAGTCCCTCGAACTGCCGGACAATGCCCGACTGGTGCACCGCCTGGATGGCCGTGGTATTGGCCGCCACCTGCAGCGGCACGATGGCTTGCCTGCCGGGCAGGGCGTAGGCCACCTCCACCTGCAGGCTCCCGTTCTCACTCATTGCCGATCACCCTCCCTGTGGCCACAGGGCCGACAGCAGCACCAGCCCGATCGCCGGCGGCGCAATATAACGCAACACGTCATACCATAGCGAAAAAAAACCATCGTACTCACGGTAGAGGCGGGCCCGCAACAGCTCCCGGCGCATGCGCCAGCCCACAAACAGGCACAGCAGCAAGGCGTTGAGCGGCAGCAGCCACTCTCCCGCCACGCGATCGAGCGCCACAAACAGGCTGGCTCCCCCCGGTGGCGTGGTCGCCAGTGATTCGGTTACCGGCACCGCCAGCATGGCGCACAACCCCCCCGCCACCAACACCGCGGCACCTCGCCGCAACGGCAGGCAAACCGTGAGGGCAGCAATCACCACTTCCAGCAGGGCCACGGCCGTGCCCAGTGCCACCGCTATCACCAGCAGAAAAAACAGCAGGCCGGCCAGCTCTCCACCACCGCTGTTACCGAAGGCATAGGGCAGTGCCAGGAACAGCAGCCCCGGCCCCGAGGTCGGCACCACCTCGTGGGCAAACAGCAGGGGATAAATAGCAACGCCGGCGGCAATGCCGATCAGGGTGTCAAGCAGGGCCACAGCCACTACACTACGCCCCAGCGGTGCACGCTCCGGCGCGGCAGCACCGTAGCAAACACCCACCGCCAGCCCCACTCCCAGGGTATAGAAAGCCTGGCCCAGGGCGGCCCGGAGAGAGTGCTGATCAAAATCCAGCAACTGGGCGGTGAACAGGAATTCGCGGGTGGCTGCCAGGTCGCCCTGCTCCAGGGCAAACCGCACCAGCACCCCCAGCAGGGCAATCATCGCCGGGACCAGCAGCCAGGCCAAAAGACCAATGCCGCGTCGCAGACCCAGGGCGGCAACGAACATCAGCGCCAGCAGGAACAGTGCCTGCCAGTAGAGTTGCCGGGGCAGGTCCAGCAGCAGGGCATCAAAATGCTGCCCGATATTGACCAGGCTGGCGGCGGCAAATACCCCGTTCCGGGCACTGCTGGCAAAGTCCAGCGCCCAGCCGGCCACCACCAGGTAATAAACCAGCACCAGCAGGGCGGCGACACTGGCCAGACCGGCCAGCAGCATCCAGCCGCGGGAGCGCAAGGACCGGTCCGCCGCTTCCCGTACCGCCAGCAGCGGCCGGGCACGACCGTAGCTGCCCAGCACCACCTCGGCGGTCATCAGCGGTACCGCCAGGCCGAACAGACACAGCAGGTAGAGCAGCACAAAGGCACCGCCGCCATGCTCGCCGGAGAGGTAGGAAAAGCGCCACAGGTTACCCAGTCCCGCCGCCGCCGCGGTCAGGGCCAACACAAAGGTCATGCGCGAGCGCCACTTGGCCGGGTTTCCGCCAAGCTCAGCCATCAGGAGAAAACTCTCAGCTAATCATGGGCTTAGATTGCACCACTGGCAGCCATATGAAAAGGGAAAGATTCACCTTCCCCGCGCCGCGCGGGCCCGTATAATGCGCGCCATGGCGAAAAAGAAACCCAAGAATGCGGACAACGTGATTGTGCGCAACAAACGCGCGAGCTTCGACTACCAGTTGCTGGAAAGCTTCGAGGCGGGCCTGGTCCTGTCCGGCTGGGAAGTGAAAAGCCTGCGCGCCGGCAAGGCCCAGCTCACCGACTCCTACGTGTTGATGAAAAACGGCGAGGCCTGGCTGCTGGGCGCCCAGATCACGCCGCTGGCAACCGCTTCCACCCACTTCGTCACCGACCCCATCCGCACCCGCAAGCTGCTGCTGCACAAGAAGGAGCTGGCGAATATCCTGGCTGCAACCTCCCAGAAGGGCCAGACCTGCGTGTGCACCCAGCTCTACTGGAAGGGCCACCTGGTCAAGGCCCGCGTCGCCCTGGCCCAGGGCAAGCAGGGTCACGACAAGCGCGACACCGAGAAGGAACGCGACTGGAACCGCCAGAAACAACGCATCATTCGCGACAACGTCAAACAGTAGCGCCGCCGGCTGCAGTCAACGCCGGTCAAAATTCACCATCGATCTGCGTCTATAGTGGTGTATACTTGGAGGCTCACTCATGGGGGCGATCTGGATTCGACGACGGTAACGAACCCTGAGGTGCATGCCGTGATGGCAGCCAATCACGTTAATCCAAAGCTGTAACCTTAATAGTTGCCAACGACGACAACTACGCTCTGGCGGCATAAACCCCGCTAGCGGTCGATAGCAAGGTGCCAGTACCGCGTTATTGACCGTCATACAGAACTGGATCGCAGCAAGGTGCGCCCTGGGCCACGCTGCTAAAACTCAACAGGGCTCGCCAATCACGTCCTGCCCGTTGGGCTGTGTGCGGTTAAATCAATAGACGGAATCTAAGCATGTAGAGCCGAAGGCAGAGTGCTGGCGGACGCGGGTTCAATTCCCGCCGCCTCCACCAAACACCCATCCGACAACATCTCATAACGTCTATAACGCCCTGTAAATCAGGGCACATAGACCTGGTGGCGCTTGTCGAGCGTTTTGACCCGGTGCGGTCTAACACAAAACCGGGTCAAACCGTTCCAATGGAATTGGGAGGCAAAACACTATTGATTACAAATGCAGGAAGATTCGCACCCCGCCGCCGATAAAACCAATCTCACGCATCCTCTGTGGCAGTATCAAAGATTGGCTCGAACCCGCCCCACATCATGCGCATGCCATCAAAGGGCATGCTGGAGAAATCGAAGTCGCCCATTTCCGCTTCCATGGCTTTGGCCGCGGCCTCGCAGGTGGCGCGGTCGGGCCAGGCGGTCCAGCTGAAGAGGGGGACTTCACCGTCCTGCGCTTTGGTGGCGCGGTAGAAGTCGGTCTGCTCGCCGCGCTGCACCTCCACTCCCCAGTTTTCGAACATACCGAGGCAGCCGCCCTTGCGGAAGGCTGGCCAGGCATCGCCGGCCATTTTCACGTAGGCCGCCCGGTTGGCCTCGGGCACGGCGAGGGAAAAGCCCTGGTAGTAACCCGCAGCGGCCCGGCTGCCCGCTGCGAACACGGATTCGAAGCCGCCGAAGATCATGCGGCTGCCGTCGAAGGGCATGGCCGGCATGTTCGCGCTCGCCGGGTCGTTGTGGATGTCGTGCCACGCGCTGTCGGCGGTGGCCCGGTCGGGCCATTCGATCCAGCTGTACACGATGGACTCGCCGTCCCGGGCGGCAACGGCGCCGTAGAAATCGGTCACCTTGCCCGCCTGGATATCGACACCCCAGGTCTCCACCAGGCGCGTGGCGCCCCGGCCTTGAAAAAGGGGCCAGGTGGCCCGGGCGTGTTCGAGGTATTTTGCCCTGTTGGCGGTGGGCACTGCGGCAATCAAGCCGGTGTAGTAGCTCATGCTTCTCTCCTTGTGACCGGCTGGCGCGGAGTTGCAGGTTCAGCCAGGTAAAAAATTTAATGATAATTGTTTGCATTTGTGAATTGCTTGCAGTAACTTAGGCCCTGCAGACCCCCGGCGATACTACCGGATGCCGGGAATGCGGCAGCATTACGGGCGCCCAATGGGCGCCCGCTTTTTTTCCAGCTCCGCACTCCGCCCACTATTCTCTACGACTCTTCCACCTGCGCCAGCATCTCGCGGGCGTGGGCCAGGGTTTGCGCGGTCATTTTCACCCCGCCCAGCATGCGCGCCACTTCCTCGGTGCGGGCCTCGCCCTCCAGCCGCGCCATGCGGGTGAGGGCGGTCTGTTTACTGTTGGTCTTGCTCACCCGCAGGTGCTGGTGCCCCTGGGAGGCCACCTGGGGCAGGTGGGTGACGCACAGCACCTGGGTGCTGGCCGCCAGTCGCCGCAGCAGCCGGCCCACCACCTCCGCCACGGCGCCGCCAATGCCCACGTCCACCTCGTCGAAGACCATGCAGGGCAGGGCGCTCTGACTGGCGGTGACCACCTGCACCGCCAGGCTGATGCGCGACAGCTCGCCACCGGAAGCGATTTTTGCCAGCGGCTGGGGCGGGCTGCCGGGGTTGGTGCTGATCAGCAGCTCCACGTCCTCGCGCCCCTGGGGGTGGGGGGCGTCGCCCTCCCGCGGGCTCAGGGCCACCTGGAAGTAGCAGTGTTCCATGGCCAGGGTGGCCAGCACTTCGCCGGCCTGCGTTTCCAGTTTGCGGCCGGCTCTGGCGC
>JBKDZQ010000177.1:0-5815 GCA_047971325.1 Parahaliea sp. | reverse complement strand
GCCTGTTCCGCCAGCAACTGGTCGAAGCGGGCGCGTTCCACCTCGTAGGTTTCGCTAAAGCCGGTGGAAAACTGTTCGGCGAAGCTGAAGTCACTGTAGGCGCCGCGAAGCTGGAATCTGGCGCCGTTCTTGGGCTGGAAACCGGCCGCGCGCAGGGCCTCCAGCATGCCCGCCTCCTCGATGTACTGCATGCACTGGGGCAGCAGGCTTTCGCCGATCGAAAAGCGGGGAAAGTGCGCACGCTCCAGCACCAGCGCGCGGTAGCCCCTGCGCACCAGTAGCGCCGCGGCAATGGCACCGGAGGGGCCGGCACCGATCACCAGGACATCGGCATCCAGTTCAGTTGTTGCAGTTGTTGCAGTTGTTGCATTCATCGGCATCTCACTGTAGCTCGCGCCGGAAGGGCGGCAGCGAATCGAGTATGGCGCGCCCGTAGCGCCGGGTCAGCAGGCGCCGGTCAGCCAGGGTAACCCGGCCGCTGTCCTGCTCGGTACGCAATAGCCTGCCACTGGCCTGTACCAGCTTCAAAGCCGCATCGGGCACACTGATCTCCATGAAGGCATTGCCACCACGGGCCTCCACCCACTCCGCCAGCGCCGCCTCGATGGGGCTGTCGGGCACGGCGAAGGGGATCTTGGCGATCACCACATGCCGGCAGTACTGCCCCGGCAGGTCGACGCCCTCGGCGAAGCTGGCCAGACCAAAAATCACACTGCCCTCGCCGGCGTCCACCCGCTGCCGGTGCTGGCGCAGGATTTCCTGCTTGCTGGCGTCCCCCTGCAGCAGTATCCGCTCGCGCCAGCCACTGTCCAGCCCCTGGTAGACATCCAGCATCTGGCGGCGGGAGGAAAACAGCACCAGGCTGGCCTCGGCCGGATCCAGCCACTGGGGCAGCCGCTGCACCAGCTCCACCGTGTGGGCCTCGGCGTTGCCTGGCTCGCAGTCCATCTTCGGCACCCGGAACAGGGCGCGACGGTAGTCGAAGGGGCTGGCGACCACCTTGAAGCGCGCCTGGCGTGACACCCCTGAATGCAGGATGAAGCGCTCGAATGAGTTGAGGGCGGTAATAGTGGCAGAGGTGACCACCACCCCGGCGGCCCGTAGCCAGAGATACTCATTGAGCAGATCGGCGGCCAGGATGGGACTGCAGCGCAACTCGAAACCCTGCACACCACCGCTCTCAAGCAGGGTGATCCAGCGCGCCCTGGGGGGCTGTTCACCCTCGCCGCTCACCGCGTAGGCCTGCCACAGGGCCAAGGTCGACTCGGCCCGCCCCACCATGCCACCGACATTCAGGTGCCAGGTTTCCAGCTCTCCCTGTTCGACGCCGGCCAGATCATCCTCCAGCGACTCCTCCACTACCTTCTCTATCCGCGAGAGATTGTCCGCCAGACGCTGGAACTGGGCCGCCAGGGTACCGGCAATCGGCCGCAGCGACTCGGGCACCCGACCGTGGGCAAGGCGCAGGCGGGTTTCGTCGCGCCCACCGGGCTCCACCTCGTCGAACAGGCCGGCCACCACCTGTTCCGCCACCTTCAGGGAATCGGCGGCGTCCTCGATCTGTTGCGGCAACTGCCCGAGCGTGTGTTGCACCGCGCCCAGGGGCGCCAGCACCGCGGCCCCCTGGGCCAGCAGTTTGCCGCTGTCGGCCAGCCAGGCCTGGGTGCTGTGCAGGCGGCAGAAACTGGCGAAGTGGGACAGGGCCTTGTCCGGCAGGTGGTGACCCTCGTCGAACACATAGATGCAGTCCCCGGGCTCGGGCAGGATGGCACCGCCCCCCAGGGCCAGGTCGGCCAGCACCAGGTCGTGGTTGGCCACGATCACGTCGGCGTGGGCCAGCTCCTCCCGGGCGCGGAAAAAGCTGCACTGACCAATGTTCGGACAGCGCCGCCCACGACACTGGCTGTGGTCAGTGGTGGCGCTGAACCAGATTGGCTCCGGGATGGCCTGGGGCCAGTTGTCCCGGTCACCGTCCCATTCGCCGCGCCCGAGGGCGTTGATCATGGCGGTGTAGACCGGCAAGGCCTCGGCCACCAGCGGGATTTCGAATTCATCGGGGTACAGGGGCAGTACGCCATTTTCGCCCTCGCCCTGGGCCAGCAGGCGGTCGAGCTTGGACAGGCACACATAGCGGCGCCGTCCCTTGGCCAGGGCATAGCTGAATTCCAGCCCGCTGTGATGGCCGATGTCGGGCAAGTCCTTGCCCACGAACTGCTCCTGCAGGGCCACGGTGGCGGTGGCCACCACCAGGCGCTTGTTCAGGGCCTGGGCCATGGGAATGGCGGTGACGGCATAGGCGATGGTCTTGCCGGTACCGGTGCCGGCCTCGATCACACACACGGCCGGCTCTTCAGCGGTGGCGGGAATGCGCGCCAGGGTGTTGGCGATTTCGGCGATCATCTGGCGCTGGCCCCAACGCGGGGTCAGGGCTTTCTTCTCGATTACCGCCGCGTAGGCCTCGCGAATACGGTCCTTGAGCGCATCGGTCAGCAAGGCTCGCCCTGCTGCCTGGCGAGCCGGGCCAGCTTGCTCACCACAGCGTTGGCGTAAATGCCCAGCGCATAGGGACGGTGAGCCTCCGGCATGGCACCGAGACGGGCCTGGAACTGCGCTCGGCCGATGTCACCGGTCTCCTGGTACAGCTCCGGCGGCAACCCGGCGTCTTCGCCGTGCAGCATGCGGTAGGCATACAGGTTGGTGGGGTGCAGGCAGTACAGGCGGACTACCTGGTCGTCCACCGCCGCCGCCACCGCGTTGGCGTCGGCGAAATCACCCGCCAGTGGCGTGCCAAAGGAGACATGCACCCGCCCCTTCTGCCCGGCGATGCCGCGACCAATGGAGGTCACGTCCTCCTGCTCCGCCTTTCTATAGCTGCCACTGGTGGCCACCTGATAGAGTTCATTGGCCTTGAGGGCGTCGCAGGGGTCAAGTTCGTAGGAAATCGCCACCGGGACGATGCCCAGTCCGCTGATGTACTCGCCAAAGCTGCCCTGCTGCTTGTCACGACCTATGGCCAGCATCTTGATGATCGCCGGTTCCGTCCGATCCACGCCATTCTTGGCCCGCCCCTCACGCTGGGCTATCCACACCGGCTCGCGCTCCTCCTGCAAGCAGTGACGTATGTAGACGGACAGCTTCCTGGAGGCCGCCAGCAATTCCCGGGGAGCGCTCACCGAGCGCTTGACAATAAAACTCTTGTTCAGGCGCATCAGGTCGGACACCCAGGGCTTGGTCAGCAGGTTGTCGCCGATGGCAATGCGGACGGTGTCGCGACCGCCCTGGTACAGGGCGTAGTTGGTAAAGGCCGGATCCATGGCGATATCGCGGTGATTGCTCATGAACAGATAGGCGCGCGCGGGGTCGAGGGCCTCCAGCCCCGCCACCGTAAAACCGCCGGTGGTATCCTCGATCATGCGATCCATATAGTGCTTGATCACCACCTGCATGGACTGAATAGTGTCCACCCCCCGCAGCTCCCGTCTCAGGAATACCCGCACCAGCGGCCGGCACAGGCCGGGGGCGAGCCGCGCCAGGGCGCCCAGACGCAGGCTGGCCAGCGTGCTCAGGAATTCCCGGTCGGACTGCAGGCGAGCCAGTACCCCGGACACTTCTTCATCGCGGTAGGGGCGGATATCGGCAAAAGGGTCGTTCAATGGCGAACTCCACGGAATCAAAGCGCGCACCATACCCAAATTCACCCGGCGAGTCATCTGGGCGGCCCGCTGGCGGGCGGGCCCACGCGCGGTATTGCGCTTACCAGTGCCCGACCTTTCTGCTACTCTTTGTGCGCCCTTAACAGTAACACTGGAGGAAGTATGGACGCCGGTTCGGCCGCTTTGATGACCTTTGGTATCGCCACCCTGATCATGAGCTGGGTGATGCTGATGTTCACCGCCTGGAAGGAAGACTACGCCTGGGGCATGTTTGCCACCCTGCTGCCGCCCCTCGCCTACCTCTACGGCCTGTTCCGCCTCGACAAGGCCGGCCAGGCGCTGCTGGTGGCCATCGTGGGCTGGGTGCTGATCGCCTGCGCTTTCTGAAGCCGTTCCGGCCGGTGGCGTCGGGAGTATACCCGGCCCCGGCATTTATTGCCTGGCCGACAAGACCTTGGCACACACCGGCCGACCCCACCAAACATTTGTTACCAATATTCCCGCAAGGTTACAAATCCGTAACACTTTTGTGATTTTCTTTCGCTTAGAATGATGGGGCCGATCCATCCGCAGCCCCTTCGCGGCCCCGGCCCATCCATAGTGAAAAAAATTTGTGTATTAAGGGAAAAGACCATGAACCTGATCAAAGTGACCGCAGCCGCCGCGCTGCTGGGCATTTCCGCCGGCACCCTGGCCGCCAAGCCCACCAGCATCGTATTCCAAAGTAATGGCGAAGCCGCCGACGGCACCCCCTATGCCGGGTACACCGTAAAGTGCTCCAATGGCAAGCAAATGCCACTGACCGCCTGGGACAAGCGCCGCAAGTGGTGCGTGGGTGACGCCAGCAGTGAAAACTGCGAGAAGAAGCAGATCAAGGCAGCAAAGGCAGCCTGCGAGGCCTCCTGAGCCCCAAATACTGAAGCAAGCCCGGCGCTGCGGACCTTTCCGCAGCGATCTTCCCCCTCGTCGACAAACAGTCCATCTTTTATCGCCGGCACAGCAGTATAAAAAGCAGTAGGCACTACTTTAAGATGAAGCCATCGCTCCGCAGTGGTTGAATCCGGCATCGTGCATATCCAGGCCCACTTTCTTGCCTGCCGCTGCTCGCAAAAGGCACCGGCCAAACTCCCGCTGCCGCATTGCCATTGAGGCTGTCGGCAAAACCCTGAACTGCGGGCTTTTCACCGGCCTGCTCGCCCTCAGTTGTCGATATAGCGGCGCCTCAGTTCCGCCAGTTCCCGCTCGCCAACACCCATCACCTCGTCGAGGTAGGTCGCGATATCGGGATAGTCCTCGTCAATCACATCCAGCGCCGCCTGCAGGTAGGCGACGTCCACCTGGAGCATGGGCAGGATGGCCGCCCGGTCCGATGTGGCCAGGCCATACTTGCGTGCCACCCGCTCCACTTCGGCAGCGGCATTGTAGAAGCGGCCGCTGAGCAGGTAGTCACGCATCACCACCGCCTCTGACACGCCCAGGGCCAACAGCATGAGGGCAACGGCAAAGCCGGTGCGATCCTTGCCGGCGGCACAGTGCACCAGGTAGCGCGCATCCTCCCGGGCCAGAATCTCGCTGAACATGCGCCGGTAGGTACCCGCCTCCACCGAGGCCAGCTCACGATTTACCGTGCGCATGAAGTCGAACATCACCTGGGGCTCGGTGATCGGGCCACTCATGCCCCTCAGAAAACCGGAATTGTTACCTGGCTCTATGGGCAGGTGGCACACCCGCGGGGGGCGAGCGACCGGCAGGCGCGATGGATCGCCGGCCTGCTCCGCTTCCTGGCGAAAGTCGAACACCAGGTCCAGCTCCAGGCTTTCCAGTAACTCCAGGTCAGTATCCGTCAGCCGCGACAGGTTGCCGGAGCGGAACAGGCAGCCCCACTTCACCGTACCGCCCTCACTGGTGGGATAGCCGCCAAAATCGCGAAAATTCGGACTTCCCTCCAGCCCCAGGCGACGCTCGGCGGCCAGCACTTCGTTACCGTACTCATCCCGCAGACGGAAGAAGTGACGGCGGGCGACCGGCAGGCCGCTGATGCGCGCGCTGAAGGCCGGTGCTGTGGCGTAATACGCCTCAAAGGGGCCGTTGACTGACACGGCTTCCACCGAGACCCGGGTATCGGGGTGGCTGGCCTTCCATTCGATATGGTAATCGCCCCC
>JBKDZQ010000176.1:0-5399 GCA_047971325.1 Parahaliea sp. | reverse complement strand
GGCGGTTGCGGCCTTCATGCAGGGTGCCAGGCTGGGCGGCGCCAGCCTGCGCGGTGGCAATTTCGAGTTTGCCCGGCTCAGTGGCGCCAAACTGCAGCACGCCGACCTGCGCGCCGGCAATTTCGAAATGGTCTGGTTTCCCAGGGCTGACCTGGAAGGCGCGGATCTGAGAAATGCCAATCTGCAGGAGGCCAAGTTCTATGGTGCCAATCTGTCGCAGGTCAATATGGAGGGGGTAGTGAAGCGTTTTGCCATCTTCGAGGGTGCGCTGATGGACGGCTGCAATGCCTGCCCGCTGGACTGGTAAGCGGTGGTGGAGTTGATTCGCATGGCGTTGTATGGGAAGTTCAACACGGGTGTTTTCCGGGTTGCACCTGCCTCCGGCGCGCGACAGCCCGCTGCGGCTTTCTCGTGCGCTGGCGCTGCCGCTGTCGTGGCGGGGAGATTGCGGTGATCAACGTGGTTTTTGCGCGGCGCGGCGAAGGTTCTCAGGACGATCGGCCCGCAATGGAGAGGTGCGAGACCATGTACAGCATTCTGATAGCCGACGACCATCCGATGATCCGCGAGGCGATTGCCGCGGCCATCTCCCAGAGTTTCACCGGCTCGACAGTGGCGGAAACCGGCGACCTGGAGGCCGCGCTGGCCTATGCTGCGGACAACCCGGAGACCGACCTGATTCTGCTCGATTTGAACATGCCGGGCATGGATGGCCTCAATGGCATCGTTCGCCTGCGCAGCGCCCACCCGGACATTCCGGTGGTCATCCTGTCTGCGGAGGAGGACAAGCACGTGGTGCTGCAGGCGGTAACCTACGGCGCGGTGGGTTTCATCACCAAGTCCATGCCGCGGATGAAGATCACCGAGGCCCTGCAGCAGGTGCTGGACGGCCAGATCTACCTGCCGCCGGACATCATCCGCCAGTCCGGCACGGGGGTGGGGCGCGGGCAGCGGCACGGCAACAGCGTCGACCCGCAGCTGATCTCCTCGCTGACCCGCCGCCAGTTGCTGGTGTTCGAACACATGGCCCGGGGCAAGTCCAACAAGGAGATCGGCTTCGACCTCACTATCGCCGAGACCACGGTCAAGGCCCACGTGTCGGCCATTTTGCGCAAACTGCGGGTGCACAGCCGCCTGAAGGCGGTGCTGTGTGCGTCGGAGATCAACTTCGACCACTATCTGCGGCGGTAATACCAACCCATAACGCCTGGGTAAACGCCTGTACTACCACGCTGGGCAAAAATACCAGGAGGCTTTGTCCTGCCATCTCCGTTTTACCGCCTGTCTCAGTGAAAGAGCTGTGATCACAGGAAGGTTTCAGCCTCTCTACGCTAGCAGGCTGGTCGCCAGAAAACGGGAGGAGCTGGCGAACGAAGTCCAAACCGGTGGGTGCTGTTTCTGTGGCGTTGTACTGCACAGCGCCCGCTACCCACGTAAGCCCCGTGGAGTGCGCACCGCCCTGGATGCCACCTATGAATGGCGCCTGAGTTTCTGCTGTGAACCTGTCGTTCCATGCAGGATCTCCAGTTGCGCGAGGCAAACCATGATAGCCAGCGGCCTTCCGCCCTGGCAATGAATTTGGTTTGCGGGTTTGGTTCGCAGCGAAATATGAACTAGGCTAGAGGCAACCGAGGGTTTTGTAGCTGGAGGTAAGTGATGTCGGCAGCAACAGATGCGCAGGGCAAAAAGCGGAAAGATGAACTGGCAGCCAGCAAAGAGGCGGCCCTAGCAGCCTATGAAAAGCTGCTGGAAGCGCGCCAGCACTTTCGCCAGGCGGCAGAGGCTGCCGGCATGGACCTGAAAGACGAGGCCATGCAGCAACTGGAATACGGCAAGGCCCGCGCCACCGAGCTGGCCGATGAGGCCACGCGCTACACCCGCGAAAAGCCGCTGGCCAGTCTGGGTATAGCATTCCTGGCGGGATATATCCTGGCGGTGGTCTTCGGCCGACGATGAACCCCCAGGCGACCACCGCGCACAGCGAAGCTGTTGCAGGCAATGATGCCGCCCCGGGCGCCGGTGTGCCGCCACCGGACCCGTCGCCGCGCGATCAATCCCTGCTAGAGCTGTTCCAGCTGCTGGCGGACACCGGCGCCGACCTCGGCCAGCTGACCCTGCTGGAACTGCGCCTGGCGGCGCAGAACCTGGGGCGCATGGTGGTTCTGGCCCTGCTGTTCCTGCCGCTGGCCCTGCTGATCTGGCTGGGGTTCAGCCTGCTGCCGGCCCTGGCGCTGTATCAGGCCAGTGGCTCGCTGGTGCAGGCGGCGGCGGTGTTTCTGTTTATCCAGCTCGCCGCGCTGGGCTTGCTGTGCCTGTTGTGGCTGCGCTACCGGCGTAGCCTCCGCCTGCCGCGCACGCGGGAACAGGTAAAAGCCCTGGGAGCCGGGCTGGACAGGGGGCCTGCCGCATGAGCCGCGCCGAACTGCAGGCGAAAATCGCCGCGCTGGAGGCCAGGCTGCAAGCCCGGCAACCGGCGGTGCACCGGGCCCATCGCCAGGTGGGCAGGCAGATGGCGGCGCTGCCACCCTGGACCTGGCCGCTTGCCGGTTTTGCCGCTGGCGTACTGGCCGGCCGCGGCGGGGGCCTGCAAAGCCTGCGCGCGGCGCGCCGCAGCCTGACCGTAATGACCCTGCTGCGCGGCCTACTGGAACCCCAGGTACCGGAACTGTGAACGCGCCCCCTGAAGAGCCCGCGGTGCAGGCGCCATCGCTGCTGAGCCGCCCGCACACCCGCACCCGTAACACGGTCTCTGCCCGCGCCCCCGGGGGCTTTGCGCTGGCCGTGCTGGCGGCGCTGGCCGTGCTGTACACCCTGTACTTCGCCAGCAGCCTGCTGATTCCGGTGGTGGTGGCGCTGCTGTTTTCCCTGTTGCTGAGCCCGCTGGTCAATACCTTCAAGCGTTTTCATGTGCCGCGCAGTATTTCCTCCATGGTGCTGCTGGCCTGCATTGGCGGGCCCATTGCCCTGCTCGGCATGGAGCTCGCCGAACCGGCCCAGAAGTGGGCCAAGCGCCTGCCGGAAATTGGGATGGAACTCACTGAGGAGCTGGGCTTCCTCACCGAATCCCTGAAACCGCCACAGCAGCCCGCCGAGGCCCCCGCGCCAAGAGGCTTTAACTGGTTCGGCTGGTTTGATGAGGATGAGCCGGTGGAGGTGGTATCGCCAGCGCCGGCTCCGCAGGAGCAGGGGGCCCAGGGCGCGGTAACCGAGCGCCTGATGCAGGGCGGGCTGGAGCTGGTGATTTCTTTCGTCAGCGCGGCGCCCTTTGTGCTGGTGCAACTGCTGACCTTTGTCATACTGGTGCTGTTCCAGCTCAGCTTTGGCCCGCGCCTGTGGGAGAGCGCCATCAAGATCTTCCCCCGGGTGCGAGACAAGCGCCAGGCGAGCCTGATTGTGGCCCGGGTGCAGCGGGAGCTGTCGCGTTACATCCTCACCGTCAGCCTGATCAACATCGGGCTCGGCGTGACCACCGCGGCGGTGCTGTGGTTGCTGCAGGTGGAGGATGCCCTGCTGTGGGGCGCCCTAGTGGGCCTATTGAACTTTGCCCCCTACGTGGGCCCGCTGGTGGCGGTGTGCGTGCTGGCGCTGGCGGGGCTGGTGCAGTACGGGCTGGAGGGGGCCGCGCTGATTCCGGTGCTGGCCTACTTCACCATCAACCTGCTGGAGGCCCAGTTCATCACGCCTCTGGTGCTGGGGCGCAATATGCGCCTGAACCCGCTGGTGCTGGTGCTGTGGCTGATTGTCTGGGGCTGGCTGTGGGGCGCCGCCGGCGTGCTGCTGGCGGTGCCGCTGCTGGTGTGCCTGAAGCTCGCCGCCCAGCAGCTGGGGGTGATGGAATACTGGGTGCGCCTGATCGAGACCCGGGCCTGAATGCCCGGGAAAAGAGCGGCCGGGAAAAGAGCGCTTGGGAAAGAATCGCCCGAGGGCGGCACCACGGCAAAACCGCGTGTAGATGGTGGACTTATTAACCTGGCAATAAAATATTTGAATTTTTAGTACCTGTGGTGGCCAAAGCAGCATGGACAGGGCAGACGTAAGACACCTGCCACCAGCGGTGCTCAACGAGCGCCGACGGCGAGCAGTGAAACTTCGGGAACGCGGTATGACACTGCGTGAGGTGGCGGCCCACGTGGAGTTGTCGGTGCCGACAGTGACGTCGGCGCACCGCGCTTACCTGGCGGGCGGCTGGAAGGCCGTTGACGTGAAGCCGCGAGGGCGTAAAAGCGGCCAGGGGCGACATCTGACGCCGGAGCAGGAGGCCGGGATCCGCAGGCTGATCAGCGACAAGACGCCCGAGCAGCTGACAATGGGATTCGCCCTGTGGAATCGACAGGCCGTCGCACAGCTGATGGAGGCGTGCCTGGGTGTCGACGTGCCGATCCGCACTGTCGGCGAGTACCTGAAGCGGTGGGGCTTTACGCCGCAAAAGCCAATCAGGAAGGCCTATGAGCAGAGCCCGACCGAAGTACGCAAATGGCTGGATGAGGATTACCCGCAAATGGCTGCACGCGCCAGGGCCGAAGGGGCCGAAATTCACTGGGGTGATGAAACGGGCCTGCGCTGTGATGATGTGCGCGGTCGCGGCTATGCGCCAAAGGGCCAGACGCCGGTGGTACGCGTCAACAACAAGCGAGAGGGTCTGAGCATCATCTCCACGGTGACCAATCAGGGCAAAGTGCGGTGGAAGGTCTTCGATGGCGCGATGAACGCAGACATCCTGATCGATTTCTTCAAACGCCTGATCAGGGATGCCGATCGCAAAGTGTTCCTGATCCTCGATAACCTTCGTGTGCACCACGCCCGTAAGGTAAAGGCATGGTTGGGTGAGCACGAGGATCAGATCGAAGTATTCTACCTTCCGAGCTACAGTCCCGAACTGAATCCGGACGAATGCCTGAATGCTGACATCAAGGACGGCGTGACTCGAAGGGCACCCGCCCGCAGTAAGAGCCAATTGAGGAAAGCGGCAATCAGTCATTTGCGCAGGCTCCAGAAGTCGCCGGGACGCGTGCGGAAATACTTCCAGCACAAGCCGGTTCGTTACGTCGCGTGAAAACATTAAATTGCCGGATCAATAACTTCAGAGGGAAGCTGGATTTTCCGGTGCATCAGTATCAAGAGTGTTTACTGGCCAAATCCGCACGGCGGAATTGATCTCCAAGGGCAGCAGAACTGATGCGGTGCAGTGGTCCTGAATCCATGGTACGATCACATGTGAACCACTATGAACCATATAGGCAGATAAATCATGAGCACCGAGGCATTCACGATCCGGTCTGACAGTAAGAAGGTCAAGCAACTGGATAGGCTGGCCAATCAAATGGATCGGTCACGGAATTACCTGGTCAACCAGGCGATTGATCAACTTCTGGAATTGCATGCGTGGCAGATCGAGCGGA
>JBKDZQ010000175.1:0-6109 GCA_047971325.1 Parahaliea sp. | reverse complement strand
CTCCTCTCGGTAGACGACCTCCATGGCGCGACCACCGAGCACATAGGAGGGGCGCACCACCAGCGGATATCCGATACTCTCGGCGGCGGCGGCCGCCTCGTCGACGCTGCGCACCGTGGTGTTGGCGGGCTGGCGCAGCCCCAGCTTCTGGATCATGCGCTGGAAGCGCTCGCGGTCCTCGGCGCGGTCGATGGCGTCGGGGCTGGTGCCGATGATGGGCACGCCCTGAGCCTCCAGGGCGCGAGCCAGCTTCAGCGGCGTCTGGCCGCCAAACTGCACGATCACGCCCTTTGGTTGCTCCAGGTGGACGATTTCCAGCACGTCCTCCAGGGTCACCGGTTCGAAGTAGAGGCGGTCGGAGGTATCGTAGTCGGTGGAGACCGTCTCCGGGTTACAGTTGACCATGATGGCCTCGTAACCGTCCTCACGCATGGCCAGGGCCGCGTGCACACAGCAGTAATCGAACTCGATGCCCTGGCCGATGCGGTTGGGGCCACCGCCAAGCACCAGAATCTTGTCGCGCTGGGAGGGCCGCGCCTCACACTCCTGCTCGTAGGTGGAGTACATGTAGGCGGTGGAAGAGGCAAATTCGGCGGCACAGGTGTCCACCCGCTTGTAGACCGGCCGTACCCCCAGTGCGTGACGGTGCCTGCGCACCTCGTCCTCGGTGGTGCCCAGCAGCCTCGCCAGGCGGGCATCGGCGAAACCCTTGCGCTTGAGGCGGAACATGGCGCCGGCATCCAGCCCCGCCAGGGCCGTGCCCTGCAGGCGGCTCTCGGTATCGACGATGTCCCTGATCTGTACCAGGAACCAGGGATCCACTCCGGAGTGCTGGTAGACCTCATCCACGCCCATGCCGGCGCGGAAGGCATCGGCGATATACCAGATGCGGTCGGAACCCGGGTTGACCAGCTCGGCGATCAACTCGTCGCGGTTGTCCGGATTGCTGGTGTCCATCTTCGACTCGAAGCCCGCAGAGCCCACCTCCAGGCCGCGCAGGGCCTTCTGCACCGACTCCTGGAAGGTGCGACCGATGGCCATGACCTCTCCCACCGACTTCATCTGAGTGGTGAGATGGTGGTCGGCGGTGCTGAACTTCTCGAAGGCAAAGCGGGGAATCTTGGTGACCACATAGTCGATGGAGGGCTCGAAGGAAGCCGGGGTGACGCCGCCGGTGATGTCGTTCTGCAGCTCGTCCAGGGTGTAGCCCACCGCCAGCTTGGCGGCCACCTTGGCGATGGGAAAGCCGGTGGCCTTGGAGGCCAGCGCCGAGGAGCGGGACACCCGCGGGTTCATCTCGATGATCACCAGCCGGCCGGTTTCCGGGTCCTGTCCGAACTGCACGTTGGAACCGCCGGTTTCCACGCCAATCTCGCGCAATACCGCCAGCGAGGCGTTGCGCATGATCTGGTATTCCTTGTCGGTGAGGGTCTGGGCCGGGGCCACGGTGATGGAGTCGCCGGTGTGCACGCCCATGGCGTCGAAGTTCTCGATGGAACAGACGATGATGCAGTTGTCATTCCTGTCGCGAACGACCTCCATCTCGTATTCCTTCCAGCCGATCAGCGACTCGTCGATCAGCAGCTCCCGGGTCGGCGACAGGTCCAGGCCGCGGGTGCAGATCTGCTCGAACTCGTCCCGGTTGTAGGCGATACCCCCGCCGGAACCGCCCATGGTGAAGGAGGGGCGGATGATGCAGGGAAAGCCGATGGAATCGAGCACCTGGAAGGCCTCTTCCAGGCTGTGGGCGGTGGAGGCCCGGGGGGTTTCCAGGCCGATGCGCTTCATGGCCTCGTCGAACAGGCGGCGGTCCTCCGCCTTGTCGATGGCTTCCTTGGTGGCGCCGATCATCTCCACGCCGAATCGCTCCAACACCCCGTGCTTGGCCAGGTCGAGCGCGCAGTTCAGGGCGGTCTGCCCACCCATGGTGGGCAGCAGGGCGTCGGGGCGCTCGGCCTCGATGATGCTGGCCACGGTCTGCCACTCGATGGGCTCGATGTAGGTGGCGTCGGCCATGGCCGGGTCGGTCATGATGGTGGCCGGGTTGGAGTTCACCAGGATCACCCGGTAGCCTTCCTCCCGCAGGGCCTTGCAGGCCTGGGCGCCAGAGTAGTCGAACTCACAGGCCTGGCCAATCACGATGGGACCGGCGCCCAGGATCAGGATACTTTTAAGATCGGTTCTCTTGGGCATTTAACGCGTTCCCGCTCTGGCAGCTATCAGTTCAACAAAGTGGTCAAACAGGGGGGCGACATCGTGGGGCCCCGGGCTCGCCTCGGGATGCCCCTGAAAACCGAAGGCCGGGCGGTCGGTGTGGTGCATGCCCTGCAAGGTGCCATCGAACAGGGACTTGTGGGTCACCCGCAGGCTGGCGGGCAGGCTGTCCTCATCCACCGCAAAGCCGTGGTTCTGGCTGGTGATCATCACCGTACCGTCCGCCACATTCTGTACCGGGTGGTTGGCGCCGTGGTGGCCGCGGTCCATCTTCACCGTCTGCGCGCCACTGGCCAGTCCCAGCAGCTGGTGGCCGAGGCAAATGCCAAACACCGGCACATCGGCTTCCAGTACGGTGCGAATGGCGGCGATGGCGTAGTCGCAGGGCTCAGGGTCGCCGGGGCCATTGGACAGGAAAACGCCGTCGGGGGCCATCGCCAGCACCTCGGCGGCCGGGGTCTGCGCCGGCACCACCGTCAGCCGGCAGCCGCGATCCACCAGCATGCGCAGGATATTGCGCTTGACCCCATAGTCGTAGGCCACCACATGCCAGGGCAGCTCCGCGGCGGGGCGCTCACCGTAGCCTTGGCCAAAACGCCAGCTGCCGGCGGTCCAGGAATAGCTCTCCCGGACACTGACCTCCCTCGCCAGATCCATGCCCTTGAGGCCGGCAAAGGCGCGGGCCTGGGCCAGCGCGGCCGCCTCGTCGATGCTGTCGCCGGCCACGATGCAGCCGTTCTGGGCCCCTTTCTCGCGCAGGATGCGGGTCAGGCGGCGGGTGTCGATATCGGCGATGCCCACCACTTTTCGGCGCTGGAGATAGCTGGAGAGATCCTCCTCGCTGCGGTAGTTGCTGGCCAGCAGGGGCAGATCGCGGATCACCAGGCCCGAGGCCCAGATCTGGGTGGATTCCTCGTCCTCGGCATTGGTGCCGGTGTTGCCGATATGGGGGTAGGTCAGGGTGATGATCTGGCGGGCGTAGGAGGGGTCGGTGAGAATCTCCTGGTAGCCACTCATGGCCGTATTGAACACCACTTCACCAACCGCACTGCCCTGGGCACCGATGGCCACGCCGCGGAAAATACTGCCATCTGCTAGGACTAACAGGGCCGGACTGGACAAGGACACCTCCATCTCACTGCTGAGCCGATCGGCTTGGCCGGGCACCGTGGGCGCGCGCGGAAAAAGCGAGATGGGACAATCTCATCTCGCTTTTGGTCATACCATCGGCTCTGGTTATTCACGGGACGATTTTCAGGACAACGCGGTGTCCCGCGCTCACCGGGCACCCCGGGGCGTGCAAAATCTGGCGGGCAATTCTAGGTGAAGAGCCCCGGGCTGTCCAGACGAAGTCCGCCCACCCGGACCGATACCGGGCGGTGATATTGCCATCTTTCCTCCCCCACCTGCCCCGCGGATGGTTCCAGGGCGCCCCTTTCAACCTTGACCATTTTCAGCAAGACGCGACAGCGCCCGCCGCAAGGTGGGTGGAATCGGCAGCGGGCGGCGGCTGGCACGCTCCACGAACACGTGGACGAAGTAGCCATTGGCCACGGCTTCCTCCCCGCCTTCGCGAAAAATCCCGATGCCGTAACGCACCGAGCTGTTACCCAGTTTGTCCACCCGCAGGCCGGCTTCGATGGCCTCGGGATAGGCGATGGGGGCATGGTACTCACAACCGGAACTGACCACAAAACCGACGATGTCACCGCCGTGGATATCCAGAGCGCCCTGTTCGATCAGGTAACGATTGACCGCCGAGTCGAAGTAGGCGTAGTAGACCACGTTGTTGATATGGCCATAGATATCGTTGTCGGCCCAGCGGGTGATCAGCGGATAGAAGTGGCGGTAATCCATCCGCCGCGGGCGCTCACTCACGCGCCAGCTCCGTAGGCGGCGCGGTAGATGGACAGGGCGTCCGCCTCGCTCACCTCCCGCGGGTTGTTGACCAGCAGGCGCTGCTGTTGCATGGCGTCGGCCGCCAGCATCGGCAGGTCGGCTTCCAGCACGCCGGCGGCGGCCAGGGTGGCGGGCAGTTGCAACTGCCCGATCAGCTCGCGCAGGGCCTGGATCAGCGCGGCGCTTTTCGCCTCCTCACTGCCCGGCACCGGACGACCGACCACCAGCTCCGCCAGCTCCGCGTACAGGGCTCCCGCGGCGGGTGCATTGAAGGCCAGCACGCTGGGCAGCACCAGCGAATTGCTGAGGCCGTGGGGTATGTGGTAGTGGCCACCCAGGGGATAGGCCAGGGCATGCACCGCCGCCACCGGGGCATTGGCAAAGGCCTGGCCGGCCAGGCAGGCGCCCAGCAGCATATTGCCCCGGGCTACGCGGTTGGCACCCTCGGCCACTGCCGTGCGGATATTTTCGCCCAACAGCGCCAGGGCCTGGCGGGCAAGATTGTCGGACAGCGGATTCTTCCGGTGCCGGCTGGTGTAGGCCTCGATGGCGTGGACCATGGCATCCACCCCGGTCATGGCCGTGATCCCGGGCGGCAAGCCGAGGGTGAGGTCCGGATCCAGTACCGCCACATCGGGCAGCAGCACCGCAGAGGACACCCCGGCCTTGGTGGTCTCGCTGGTGGTGACGATGGCCACCGGTGTCACTTCGGAACCGGTGCCGGCGGTGGTGGGCACCAGCACCAGCGGCAGGCGCGGGCCACGCACCTGGTCGACGCCGTAGAGCTCCGCCAGCGGCTGGGTGCCTCCCAGCAGCACGGCCACCACCTTGGCGACGTCCATGGAGCTGCCGCCACCCAGGCCGATAACACCGTCCACTCCCTGCTCGCAGGCGAAGGCTTGCGCCGCAACCACAGTGGCTTCCGGCGGGTCTTCGCGCACCTGGTCAAAGACCGCGACCACCAGTCCCGCGGCGGCCAGCGCCGACTGCACCGGCGCCACCAGGCCAATGGCAACCAGCCCCGGGTCGGTCACCAGCAGCGGGCGGGCGATGCCCAGCCGGCGGCAGGTCACCGCCAGACGGAGCGCCGCGCCGGGGGCGTAGTCAATGCCCGGCGCAGTGTTGAAGGTAAATTCCCGCATTGCGCCAGTGCTCCATCAGCCGGTGGTGAGAATCACCTTGCCGCGGGCGCGGCGCTCGATCATACAGTTGTAGGCCTCCTCGTAGCGCTCCAGCGGGAACACGTCGGTCACCACCGGGCTGAGTTTGCCCTCGGCAAAGTACTGCCACAGTGCCTGGATGTTGGCCAGGTTTTGCTCCGGTTCTTCCATGGTGAAGCGCCCCCAGAATACACCGACGATCGAGCTGCCCTTGAGCAGGGTCAGGTTGAGGGGCGGAGTGGGAATGGGGCCACTGGCGAAGCCGATCACCAGGAAGCGGCCGTTCCAGGCCATGCTGCGCAGGGCCGGTTCGGTAAAATCGCCACCAACCGGGTCGTAGACCACATCGACGCCCCTGCCACCGGTGAGCTCCTTCAGCCGGTCCGTGCGCGGCTCAGTGGAATAGTTGATGACCTCGTCGGCACCGAGCTTCCTGCACAGCTCCAGCTTTTCGTCGGAGCTGGCAGCGGCGATCACCCGGGCGCCCAGCAGCTTGCCCAGCTCCACCGCCGTCGAGCCAACGCCACCGGCGGCACCCAGCACCAGCAGGGTTTCGCCGGACCGCAGCTGGCCGCGCTGGACCAGGGCGTGGTAGGAGGTGAAATAGGTGATGCCCACCCCGGCAGCCTGCTCGAAGCAGAGGCCGTCGGGCATCGGGAACACCACATTTTCCCTGGCCGCCACCTGCTCGGCAAAAGCACCCCAGCCGACCATGGCGATCACCTTGTCGCCGGGCTTGACACGTTTTACGCCGGCACCAACGGCGGTCACCACGCCGGCGCACTCGCCGCCGGTGACGAAAGGCATGTCCGGCTGTGACTGATATTTGCCCTGCA
>JBKDZQ010000174.1:0-6524 GCA_047971325.1 Parahaliea sp. | reverse complement strand
ACAGTGCCAGCAAGGCCGGCGTTATCGGCATGACATTACCCATTGCCAGAGACCTGGCGGAGTACAGTATCCGGGTCGTCAGCGTGGCCCCCGGGCTGTTCGAGTCGGGAATGTCGGCAGGTATGCCGCCCAAGGTGTCCGAAGGCATTGTCAATACCCTGTTGTTTCCACGTCGCATGGGGCAGGCCCACGAATTCGCGGCCCTGGTGCAGCACATTATCGAGAACGCCTATCTCAATGCGCTGACGATCGATATCCACTGTGGTACCCGTTGATGGGCTGTTGTCGAAATAGCCCGGCCCCCTCTTTAAGGGGAGGGGCGCGCTCTGGTGTCTGGCTAAGCTTTCTGTCACTCGAAGCTGTATGGTAAGCGACTCCTTGGCCGTGAAAATAACAAGCAACTGGAAGAGCAACGATGACAATTCCGGGCAATGCCTCTTTGGCTGCGGCGGGTGCACGCAAGCAAGCAATAGTTTCGTGTGTGACTGGCTCATGACGAGCTCGCCCTGGCATCCCCCCGCATTGTGAAAGACCTGACATGACTTCCCGCAGGAGAAAACTAATGAAATGCTTGCCGAGTAATTCCCCTTCTCTCGTTTCAACGATGTCAGCCGCATTCCTTGTGACGACGCTGTCACCATCGGTGATGGCTGCCCAGGTGTTGGAAGAGGTCGTTGTAACCGCGCAAAAACGGTCCGAAAGTATTCAGGAAGTGCCCATTTCGATAATTGCGATGGGTGGTGACAAGCTCGAGCAGGCGGGTATCCGGTCCGCCGATGAACTTACCCGTATTGTTCCCAACCTGCGGATCACCCGGGAAGCGCAGGCGGCGGGAACCGCCATCCGCATGCGAGGCGTGGGGGCCGTCGGCAACAATTCTATTGACCCCAGTGTGGCGTCCTTTGTCTTGCCCCAAGTTCTTGGGACTCAGTGTAATGTTACATCTGAGGCGAGGAGAATGTTATGGGTAGGAAGAGTGGATTGTCTGCAGAGCAACGGGTTGAGGCGGTGTTGTCGCGCCCTTCGACCGCTACAGCGGCAAGCTGGAATTCAGCGGCCTGAACCTGAGCCTGCTGGTCGACCTGTAGGCGCCTCCAGCGGCGGGTGGCCCTGCCGCGCGCGCAGCCAGTTGATGCCTTGGAGCACGCCTTTGCTCAGTACGATGCGGCGCTCCAGGGCGAATTTGCCGGGGAAGTTCATCAGCGCCAGGCCCAGTAGCAGGGTCAGCAGGCCCTGGCCGGGGGTGAACAGCTGGATCAGGCCCAGCAGCGCCAGCAGCAGTCCCAGCAGATTTTTCAGCGCCACCAGGGCGATATTGAGGACGGGGTAGGGCGTGGCGTCGCGCCAGCGGCTGCGGTGCTCGCGCACGAAGTAGTCCGCGGGCAAGCGGGTGACTGCCCAGGGCAGGATGAGTATCGCCGCCACCAGCGACAGCAGGCTGAGCCAGATCAGGATGCCCGTCCAGTGGTGTTGCAGATACTCCGGCATTGGCGGGCGTCCGTCCGTTTTTGGGTGGCGGTCGCCCGCGGGTTGCTGGGTGCTGAATCCTGATGTCAGCCCGGTTACTGGGCGGCGAGCATGCCCCAGTCACCGGCGGGGTTGAGCGCCAGGCGCACGTTGTCGATCAGGCGGGTCTTGCCCAGTCGCGCGGCGGCCAGGATAGCGATTTCCTCGGTGTTTTCGTCCACCGCGCGCAGGGTGCGGGCGTCGCGGATGGCGAAGTAGTCGGGCTCGAAACCGGCCTGCAGCAGCTGCATGCGGGCGTGGGATTCCAGCTGCAGGAAATTGTCGAAGCCGCAGGCGATGGCCTCGCGGCAGGTGGCCAGGGTCTTGTGGATGACCGGTGCGATGCGCCGCTGTTCGGTGTTCAGATAGCCATTGCGGGAACTTTTGGCCAGACCGTCGGCGTCGCGGGCGGTGGCCACGCCCTCGATGCGGATGGGGATGCACAGATCCGCCACCATCTTGCGAATGATGGAGAGCTGCTGGAAGTCTTTTTCGCCAAACACGGCGACATCGGGCTGCACCATGTTGAACAGCTTGCTGACAATGGTGGTCACGCCGTTGAAATGTCCCGGACGGCTGCTGCCACACAGGGTTTCCGACAGGTCCGGCACCTGCACCTGGGTATGCTTGTGCATACCCTCGGGGTAGATGTCTTCCACCCCGGGCGTGAACAGCACCTGTACGCCCTCACTGAACAGTCTTTCCTTGTCGGCGGCGAGGGTGCGGGGATAGGCGTCCAGGTCTTCGTTGGGGCCGAACTGCAGCGGGTTGACGAAGATGCTCACGACAACCGTATCGCACAGGCTGCGGGCGCGGCGCACCAGATCAAGATGGCCCTCGTGCAGGTTGCCCATGGTGGGGACAAAAGCGATGGACTGACCCTGTTGGCGGAAATTGTCCAGGGCGGTGCGGAGTGCTGTGGCGGTGGCATGAGTTCGCATATCTACCTTTCCCTCTATGTGGAATGGGTGACGCTAAACCGATCGTCAGATGTTCGGCTGCCCTTGCAGAAGCAGCGGGCAACGCAGTATGCACCATGAAAATGTTACGGGCAATGGAGCGTTATGAAAAATTTACGCCAATATGTTACCAAAAGAAGCAAACCGTGGTGCAGCTTTGCCAGCGATAGCTGGATATTCGTAACAGGTGCCAGCGATGCGCGCCAGGGCGGCGCCGCTAGCTGTAGCTGTGCTCCTCGTCGGGGTAGTCGCCGGCCTTGACCGCCTGGACGAAGGCGCGCAGGGCGTCCTGTACGCTGGGCTGGCCCTGCATGAAATCCCGGACAAATTTGGGGGTGTGGCTGGACAGGCCCAGCAGGTCGTGCAGCACCAGCACCTGGGCATCGGTACCGGCGCCAGCGCCAATGCCGATAACAGGAATGCGCAGCTTTTTGCTGATGTCGGTGGCCAGGTGAGAGGGTACGCATTCCAGCACCAGCAGGCTGGCGCCGGCATCCTGAATTTCCACCGCGTCGGCCAGAATGGATTTGGCACTCTTGGGGGTGCGCCCCTGCACCCGGTAGCCGCCGAACACGTTGACCGACTGGGGGGTCAGGCCGAGGTGGGCGCAGACCGGGATGCCCCGCTCCACCAGCATGCTGATGGAGTCGCTGAGCCAGGTGCCGCCTTCGAGCTTGACCATCTGCGCACCGGCGCGCATCAACTGTGCAGCGTTGTGCATGGTGTGATCGGGGCTGCTGTAGGTCATGAAGGGCAGGTCGGCGATGACCATGGCGTCGGTGTTGGCGCGACACACACACTCGGCGTGGTAGACCATGTCCTCGATCCGCACCGGGATGGTGCTCTGGTGCCCCTGCACCACGTTGCCCAGTGAATCCCCTACCAGGATGGTCTCGGCGCCCGCCTCGCTGACCAGTCGGGCGAAGGTGGCGTCGTAGGCGGTAATGCAGACGAACTTCTCCCCGGTGGCCTTCAGTTTGTCCAGGGTGCTGATGGTGATCTTGCCCATGACGCTGTTATCCAAAAAAGGTGGGGTTGAAGTAGTGGCGACCGCTGCGAATATCCAACAGGTAGTCGACCAGGTGGCGGTAGTCACGGTCGCCGTGGGCGAGATCAATCTCGCTGGCGTTGACGATCAGCAGCGGAGCCTCATCGTAATACAGAAAAAACTCACTGTACACTTCGTTGAGGCGCTCGAGATAGTCGCGCTCCACGCCCTGTTCGTAGCCGATACCCCGTTGTTCGATGCGAGATAGCAACACATCGGTGGATGCCTGCAGGTAGATCACCAGGTCCGGGCGGGGGGCGTCGATGGTGAGCTGCTGATACACGCGTTCGTAGAGCTGGAACTCGTCGCGCTCCAGATTGATGCGGGCGAACAGCGGATCCTTATCGATAAGGAAGTCTGCCACCCGCACCGGTTCGAAGATGTCCGTCTGTCGCAGTTGCTGGATTTTCTCGCTGCGCTGGAACAGGAAGAATAACTGGGTGGCCAGTGCCGCCTGTTTGCGATTGCGATAGAACCGCTCCAGGAAGGGGTTCGCCTGGCTTTCCTCCAGCAGCGTCTGGTAGCCAAAGCTGTCCGCCAGCCGCCTGGCCAGGGTGGTCTTGCCGACGCCGATGGGACCTTCCACGGCGATGTAGGCCGGTGGTTGGCGGCCCTTCAGGTCCACCACAGTGGTGCTGTCGCCGCTCAAGCTGCGCTCCTAGTAGGTTTTCAGGCGAATGCGCGTACGTTCGAGACGCCCTGGCGGGCAGTGCTGCGCCAACTTGGCCAGCACGCTGCCGTCGGGCAGTTTCAGGCGAAGGTCGCAGATGTCGGACAGCGGTACCAGCACAAAATTGCGCTGGGCCATGTGCGGATGAGGTACCTGCAGCTCAGGCAGGTCGATGCGCTGGTCGCCGTAGAGCAGGATGTCGATATCCAGGGTGCGCGGTCCCCAGCGATCGGTGCGCACACGGCCCTGGGCGCTTTCGATGGCCTGCAGTGCCTCCAGCAGGGCCAGCGGCTCCAGCTCGGTGATCAGGGCCGCCACGGTGTTCAGGTAGTCCGGCTGGGTGCCGGGGCCAAGGGCCTTGCTGCGATACACCGGCGACACCGCCGCCACCCGCGACAGGGGCAGGCGGCTGAGGGCGCGCACGGCACTTTGCAATTGCTGCTCGGGGCCATCCAGGTTGCTGCCCAGACCCAGGTACGAAGTGATCATGCGGCGTCGCTTGGGCGTCGCCGCCGGGAGCGTTTGCGGCGCGTGCGCCCCGGCTGCTCCTGAGCTGTCTGTTGCTGCTGATTTTCCGGCAGGGTCTGGAATTCTGTCCACCAGGCACCGGCGCCGGCCTCGATCTCTCCCGCCGCCTCCCGCAGCAGCAGGAAGTCGTAGGCAGCGCGGAAGCGCTTGTGCTGGACCAGCTCCGCCGCCTTGCGCCCACCGTGGCGCTCCAGTCGTGGTTGCAGCTCCCAGATATCGCGCATCGGCAGGCTGAAGCGGCGGGGCACGGACAGGTGGCGCCCGGCCTGGGCAATGGTCTGCTGGGCGGCGCTGTGCACGGCGGCCAGGTGAGCTTCGCCGCGATCGCGCAGGCCGCGGGCGATATCCGTGACCACCGGCCACAGCAGGGCCGCCAGTAAAAAGGCGGGAGTCACCGGTTTATCCTCCGCCACCCGCGCGTCGGTACTGCACATGGCGCCCTCCACCAGCTGCCAGGCGACGGGGTCGCGGGCCAGCAGGGGAGCGCTTTCGGGGAACAGATAGGGCAGCAGGTCAAAGCGCTGCAACAGCTGCAGGGTCGCTTCGGCGTTGCCGGCCAGGAACAGCTTGAGAAACTCGTCGAACAGGCGGGCCGCGGGAATCTCCGTCAGCAGGTGGGCGCACTCGGGAACGGCTGCGGCGGTCTCGTTGTCGATGGAGAAGTCCAGTTTGGCGGCGAAGCGCATCACCCGCAGCATGCGCACCGGGTCCTCGGTGAAACGCTGGCCGGGCTCGCCGATGATGCGGATATGGCGCCGCTCGAGATCCTCGATACCGTTGACGTGGTCGAACACCGCGAAGGTCTTGCTGTCGTAGTAGAGGGCATTGACGGTCAGGTCACGGCGCACCGCGTCCTCCTCCAGGGTCCCGAACACGTTGTCCCGCAGCAGCAGGCCGCTGGAAGACTGGCGTGCGCTCTTGCCGGCCTCATCGTTGTCGTGATGGCCACGGAAGGTGGTGACCTCGATGATTTCCCGGCCGAAGCGCACATGCACAATGCGAAAGCGGCGACCGATGATGCGGGAGTTGCGAAACAGGGCGTATACCTGCTCCGGCGTGGCGTCGGTGGCGACGTCGAAATCCTTCGGATGGCCACCCAGTAGCAGATCGCGCACGGCGCCGCCCACCAGGTAGGCCTGGTAGTCGCTAGCGCGCAGGCGGGACATCACCTTGAGAGCACTGTTGCTGATATTTTGCCGGGATATGCAATGCTGATCCCTGGGAATGACCTTCAAACGCGCTGCCTTAGTACCGGGGTATTGGGCCGCGCAGTTTAGCACAGAAGCCCGTGATGAGTGGGCCAGAGGAACCAGAGGAAAGAGAACAAGAGGGGAAAACCGATGTTTTCCCCCTCAGGTCTCGTCGAGTTATTTTTATGCACGGGCCAAATTATTTTTATTGGCAGGCGTTGGAATTTTTTTGCAAATGCACTGCCTAAGTGTCAGTTGCGTTAAGCCGCTTCGCGGTCGTCTTGGGCATGTCCCTGTGGATGCTGTGGTCAAATCGACCGCTCACACCGGGTATTCCCGAAACACTGGAACGAAGGGGAAGAGGTCTTCCCCCACCAGGTCCATAGTGTCGTATGTTATTTTTATTGAGGCAGATTTTTATTTTTACTGTTGTAGCCGCTTAGTAAAATGCATGGCCTGTGCCAAAAAATAAAAAGTCCTTTATAAACAGAGGGTTACTGTTTTGGTGAGCTCATCCGAGTGCCTGTTAGACACGGTGTTGTTACCTTTATACTCCGGCCTTTGTTACAAAAATGTGAGCTGGTAACGGTTATCCGCTTGCTTTTTTGCTCCGGGCATTGCTG
>JBKDZQ010000173.1:0-3958 GCA_047971325.1 Parahaliea sp. | reverse complement strand
AGCAGCAGCGTGCCGCGGGCACCCACACGCAGGCAGGTGTCCAGCAGGGGCTCGCGCAGTTCCCGGTAATCAGGCAGGGAAACAAATTTGTACAGGGCTGCTACAACAACGTCCACTAAGGCGCTCCTTCTTGTTGGCTGCCACCCATGCAGTCCGGGGAAGAGCGGATTTCCCGCTCGCGCTCGCACCACTCGTGCGGTGTGTACAGTTGCAGGGCCAGGGCGTGTACCGGACCCTCCAGTTGCCGCGCCAGCAGGCCGTACACACGCTGGTGGCGCGCCACCTTGCGCTGGTCGACGAACGCCTCGCTGACCAGCACCACGCGAAAATGGGTTTCGGAATTCAGCGGCACGCTGTGCATGTGGCTCTCATTGGCGACATCGAGAAATTCGGGGTTCAGGGCCTCGCCGAGCACCGCCTCGATCTGCTGCTGTACGCTCACCGGCATCTCCGGGCAGGAAAAATAGGCGCCATATTATAGCGCAGGGACAGTCGCCGCGCCCAATCTGGCGCCTTTTTTGCGCCCTGGCACCACATTTTGGTGTGAAACCTGTCCCAAATTCGCCCCTATCGGCGTTGAGCGCTACCCCCGCCACGGTATACTGCCGCGGTGGGGACAGATCAGGGGCAGGCACATGGGAGCGCTCTACAATATTTATTTTGCCGGGGAGGTACTGCCCGGGCAGAATCCGGACGCCGTGCGCGACAATCTGCAACGGCTGTTCAAGGCCGACGCCGACACCCTGGCACGCCTGTTCAGCGGCAAGGCCCAGCTGGTCAAGCGCCAATGCGACAAACCCACCGCCCTCAAATACAAACAGGCCATGGAGCGCGCCGGCGCCAGGCCGCTGATCAAGCGTCTGGGTGACGATCAGCGGGCCACCACCGCTGCTGCCTCTATCACCAGCGCCGCGGCCACCGCCCCCACCATGGCCGAGCGCATTGCCGCCATCGCCGCCGAAGCCGAGCGCAAGGCGGCACCACCGCCGCCGCCCCCCATCGTCAGGGACACCAGCGAGGGCCTCAGCCTGGAGCCGGTGGGCAGTGAGGTACTGCGCCCGGAGGAGAGGGCCAGCAGCCGGGTCGAACCCCGGGTAGTGGACACCTCGGCACTGTCGCTGGCTGCGATCGGGGAGCGCCTGGGCACAGCGGCTCCACCCCCACCCGCAGCGCCGGACACCCGCAACCTGAGCATGGCCGCGGCGGGCGAACAGATAACCAACCTGCCCGGTTCTCCACCGGTACCGGAGCCGGATATTAGCGGCATCACCCTGTCGCCCGAGGGCACGGATTTTTCCGACTGCGCGCCGCCACCGGCCAGCGAACCGGAGCTGGACCTGTCGGCGCTGGCCATGGCCGCCGCCGGCACCGATCTGCTCGATGCCAGCTACCGCCGCAACGAAACAGTGGCGGCGCCCGACACCAGTCACCTGTCAGTGTCAAAGGCCGGGCAGGAGGAGTCCCCCGCCCCGGGATAAGCGGGCAGGGCCGCACAGCCGGGCAGCTCGACCAGCACCTTGAGGCCCGGCTCGCCACTGGCCAGACTCACCCTGCCCCGATGATGGCGGACAATGGCCTGCACCAGGCTCAGGCCCAGACCATGCCCTGGCTGCTGGCCGCGACTGGCCTCGAGGCGGTGAAAGCGCTGGAATACACGGCTGCGTTGCTCGGCCGGTATGCCCGGGCCGCTGTCGCGCACCAGCACCGAGGCCCCATCCGTTTCCCCGCGCCGCAACACCACCATAATGTCGCCCCCGGCCGGGGTGTACTTGATGGCGTTGTCCACCAGGTTGGCGAACAACTGGAACAACAGGTCACTGTCGCCCCGGACCACCGGCTGCGACTGCAGCGCCAGGCCGAGCGTGACGCCCTTGTCGATAGCCAGCGGTTCGTACAGCTCCACCACATCCGCCAGCAGGGGGTACAGTTCGACGGCAGCCTCCGGGGCCGCCCGGCTGCCGCTTTCCAGGGTGGAAATACGCAGCAGGGCATTGAAGGTCGCGAGCAGGTCGTCGCAGTCATCGATCAAGCAGTCCACGGTATTCTGCCGCGCCGGCTCCAGCACCTCGCGCAGCTGGTCGAGGCGGTTGCGCATGCGGGTCAGGGGGGTACGCAGGTCGTGGGCAATGTTGTCGGACACCTGCTTGATACCCTGCATGAGCAGGCTCATCTGCTCAAGCATGTGGTTGGTCACCAGCGACAACTCCCTCAGGAAGCCCTTCTGTCCGCGCACCGGCATCCGCTCAGCGGGGTTTTCACGCACGATGCGCGACAGTTGCCGGCTGAACGCCTCCATTTGGCGCAGGGCAAAGGAGGCAGTGAAAAAACCACCGATAATGCCAATGATCAGCGTGGCCATCATCGCCCACAGCAAGGTGGCGAACACGCCCCGGTCACCACTGGCCACGGCGGCGAAGTTATAGGCCACCAGTACCGTGTTGCCGCCGTCCAGGCCCCGGGAGCGGGCCAGGAAATCGACATCCTCGTCACTGTGGCTCAGCAGGGACATCTGGAAGCGCCACCAACCCTCATTGAATTCGCGATAGCGCGGCGCCGCCGGCAGATCTCCCGCCAGCTTCTCACCCCCCGGACCGGTGAGCAGGTAGGAAAAACCCCCACCCCGGACAGACTGGGACTGATCGCTCATGTACTGGCCGACACCTGCCACCGACTGGTCGGCGTAGACCATCAGCAGCGCGTCCAGCTCCTTGGCGATACTGTCGGTAAGTTCGCCGAAATAGCGCTGGCTGAGGTAGGCATACAGCAGGGAGAGCACGATGAACACCGACCCCACCAGGGCGACGACATAGCGCAGGATGAAACGAAAGGTGAGGGAATTGAGAACCTGCTTGACGCGCATGGGCGCTCAGGGCGCACTCAGCCGGTAGCCAGCGCCGCGTACCGTGGCCAGCAGCGGTGGGTCGAAGTCGCGGTCGATCTTCTGACGCAGGCGCGACACATGCACATCGATCACATTGGTCTGGGGATCGAAGTGATAACCCCAGACGTGCTCCAGCAGCATGGCCCGGGTCACCACCTGACCGGCGTGCCGCATCAGGTACTCCAGCAACTTGTACTCCCTGGGCTGCAAGGCTATGGTGGTCTGCTGGCGCCGCACTTCCTGGGTCAGCAGGTCCATTTCCAGATCCGCCACCTGCAGGCGGATGGGGGCGTCGCCGGGGCTGCTGGCGCGACGGTACAGCACTTCGATACGCGCCTGCAGCTCGGCCATGGAAAAGGGTTTGGTGAGGTAGTCGTCGGCGCCGCGCTGCAAGCCTTCCACCCGGTCGTCCACCTCGCCCAGGGCGCTCAGTATCAGCACCGGGGTGTCGTCGCCGCTCTCGCGCAAGGTTTGCACCAGCGACAGTCCATCGAGGCCCGGCAGCATCCGGTCCACCACCAGTACGTCGAAATCGCCCTCGCGCGCCGCCGCCAGACCGCGCTCGCCGTTGTCCTGCAATACACAGTCGTAGCCGGCGGCGGCCAGTTCTCCGGCAATAAAGCCGCCAACGGAGGGGTCGTCTTCAACGAGCAGGACTTTCATACACTGATTTCCAAAGCTTCGCGGACGAATGTAGCACGCCGCCGGAAGGGGGCTCAATTTACAATTCAGTAATGCGCTCGCGGCGGCGGCGCCCAGAGCCGGCCCCTCGTGCTACACTCCCGCCATGCCAAAAGACACCGCCCCCGCCCTGCCCCGGCGCCTGATCGCCATGGTTTACGATACCCTGCTGGTACTGCCGCTGATCATGCTCAATGTCGCCATTGGCATGGGTATTCACAGCGCTATCAATGGCACCGACGCCGAACCGCTGCCGCCGCTGCTGGTGCAACTGGTCGCGGCGCTCACGCTGATCGGTTTTTTCAGCGCCTTCTGGCTGAAAAGCGGCCAGACCCTGGGCATGCAGGCCTGGCGCATCAAACTGGTGCGTCCGGATGGCAGGTCACCGGATTTCAG
>JBKDZQ010000172.1:0-2451 GCA_047971325.1 Parahaliea sp. | reverse complement strand
GTGGAAATGAGTCCTGTCGCCAAGGGGCGAGTACGGCGGTTGGGACCAGGCGACCGGGGGGAGTATTTCCTGCCCGATCTCTGCGGCCCCCGCCAGGTCTTCGTCCTGGTGCTGTTGGCGGAGCTGCTGGTGCTGGTGTTTACCCTGGCGGCTGGTGGCCTGCGCCACTTCGACTGGAGCTTGCTGGCGCTGGTGTCGCTGTTCGTACAGTGGATCGCGCTGTGTTCGGCGGCCCTGTTGTGCCTGTTGCGGGGGCTGTTCGAGCGTTTCGGCACTGCGTGTGCCAGTGGCGCCAGCCTGGCGCTGATCGCCCTGGTCACGGTGCTCAGCAGTCTGGCCAGTCGCGCGGTGATGCCGCTTGCCCAGCCTTTTGCCACCGATGGCTGGGCGCTGCTGCGCAACCTGCTGGTGGCGCTGGTGGTGGGGGGGATAGCGCTGCGCTATTGCTATCTGCAACAGCAATTGCGCCTGCGCGAACGCTCGGTGCTGCAGGCGCGTCTGGACGCCCTGCGCGCCCGTATCCGGCCGCACTTCCTGTTCAATACCCTCAACAGTATCGCCAGCCTGATCGCCACCCAGCCCGAGCAGGCCGAGCGGGCGGTGGAGGATCTGGCGGAGCTGTTCAGGGGCAGTTTGCGCGAGGCCAGCCAAACCCTGACGGTGGCCGATGAGATTCGCCTGTGCTCGCTCTATCTCGACATTGAGCAATTGCGCCTGGGCTCTCGGCTGCGGGTGGACTGGCAGGTGGGGACGGCGGTCCGCGATCTGCCCATGCCCAGCCTGGTGTTGCAACCGCTGGTGGAAAACGCGGTGTATCACGGTGTTGCCCGGCTGGCGGAGGGGGGCTGCATCGAGGTGCGCATTGCCCGGCGCGACGGCCTTTTGCATGTTCACGTGAGCAATCCTGTACCGCAGCAGGAGACGGACGGCGGCCTGCGCATCGCCCTGGACAACATCGTCCAGCGTCTGCGCGGGCAATATGGTGAACGTGCCGGGCTGGAGGCAGCGCGGCGCGACGAGGCATTCCGGGTGCATCTGTTCTATCCCTGCGAGCCTCGCGAGGGGGTCGTGTGAAAGCACTGATCGTCGATGATGAACCGCTAGCCTGCGAGCGCCTGCAGCGCCTGCTGCAGCGAGTGCGACCGGGGGTGGAGTGCCGGCTCGTCGCCAGCGCCGAGGAGGCAAACAGCGAGCTGGAGAGCTTTGACGCCGATTTGGTGCTGCTGGACGTGCGCATGCCCGGCATGGGCGGCGTGGCGCTGGCGGCACAGCTGGCAGAGCTGGAGCGGCCGCCGGCGGTGATTTTCTGCACCGCCTACGATGAATACGCCCTGGATGCCCTGCGTCACCAGGCGGCGGCCTACCTGCTCAAGCCGGTGCGCGAGGAGGCGTTGCAGCAGGCGCTGGCGACGTCCGGCCGGGTGAACCGGGCTCAGGTGGCGGCGCTCAGGGCCGCCACCACGCAGGGGCGCAGCCAGGTCAGCAGCCAGGGGCGCCGCGGCCTGGAAACCCTGCCGGTGGTGGAAATTCGCTGTTTCATTGCCGATCGCAAGTATGTCACCGCCTGCGCCGCCGGGCGCGAATTGCTGTTGCCCGACGCCCTCAAGGACCTGGAGCGGGAATTCGGTGAGCGCTTTCTGCGGGTGCACCGCAATGCCCTGGTGGCCCTTGCCCATGTCCGCCGCCTGGTGCGCGACGACCAGGGCTGGTGTGTGGAGCTGGCGGGTGTGAGCCAGCGCCCGCAGGTGAGTCGCCGCCACCTGAGCGCGGTCAAGGCGCGCCTGCTCGGTCGTTGAAGCAAAGGCCCGTCGGTGTCGCTTGCCGGTCGTGTCCGCCGTCCGCGGCTGGTATCATGCCGCCTTTGTGGACGGACGGTTCAGCATGTTGCGCACCCTTACCATCGCCACCCGCGAATCCCCCCTGGCCCTGTGGCAGGCGCAATTTGTGCGCGGGGCCTTGCAGGCGGCCCATCCTGGCCTGGAGGTGACGCTGCTGGGCATGACGTCCCGCGGTGACCAGTTGCTGGATGTGCCTCTGGCCAAGGTCGGCGGCAAGGGCCTGTTCGTCAAGGAGCTGTAATCCGCGTTGCTCGAGGGCAGCGCCGATATCGCCGTGCACTCCATGAAGGATGTGCCGATGGTCTTTCCCGAGGGCCTGATGCTGGGGGTGATCTGCGAGCGCGAAGACCCCTCTGACGCCTTCGTCAGCAATCGCTTCGACAGCCTGGAGGCTCTGCCGCCGGGCAGTGTGGTGGGCACCTCCAGCCTGCGCCGGGAGTGTCAGCTGCGCCAGTGGCGCCCGGACCTCACTGTGAGCTTCATGCGCGGCAACGTGCAGACCCGCCTGCGCACGCTCGACGAGGGCGAATACGACGCCATCCTTCTCGCCGCCGCCGGCCTGCATCGGCTGGGGCTGGCCGATCGCATCCGCCAGCGCATTCCACACGAACAG
>JBKDZQ010000171.1:0-3582 GCA_047971325.1 Parahaliea sp. | reverse complement strand
CGGGAATGGAGTCCAGCGCCATCTTGCCGTGGAAGTTGTCCTCCTCGGCGGAGGAGAGGCCGGTGTGGGAGTCGGTGGAGCCGATCATGCCGAAGGCGTAGGGGTTTACACCCAGGGTGGCACCCAGTTCCAGACCCCGCAGCAGGCCGCCACGGGCGTAGTCGCCGGGAGTGACGGTGGCGGTCTTGTCGGTGTTGGGGCGGGTGTCGATGAGGAAGCGGTAGGTTTCGAACTCGGCGAATTCATCCCCCGGCGACAGGATCGGGTGGGTTTCCGAATCGCCCTTGGTCTGGGTGACCTCGGCCACCGGCTCCCAGCGGGCGCGGGTTTGCGCGTATTCGGCGGTCAGCGGCTGGCCCTTGCGGTCGTTGAGGGCGAACATCTCGCCTTTGGAGATATTCATGTTGTGGGGAATGGCCACGAAATTGGCGCCGGTGGCGGCGGTGGTCTGCTCCAGCCAGGCCCAGAGGTCCTCGGGGTCGTCGCTGTCGCTAGAACTAAAGGGCAGGAAACGGGTGGCGGCGGGGGCGCCCTGGTCGAGGAAGATCACCCGGTGCAGGTTGGCGGCATCGGGCAGGGAGGACCACTCCCAGCCCACCAGGGCGGTGAATTCGCCGGGCCGGTTGTGGCGGTCGGCGGCCTCGATGATGTGCTGCCAGGGGGTTTCCCGCAGCCGCGGTTCGTAGAGTTCGCCGCTCAGTGAGCGATCACCCGACGTGGCCTCGCGCACCAGGGTCTGGAATACTTTCTCCGGCGTGCCAGCTTCAATCTGCTCCCGGGCGAAGACGCCGAAGCGGGTTTTCATCATGTCCGTGTCGCCCTGGTCCACGCGCAGAGGTACCGCCGTCAGTTCGGCGTGATCAGACACCACCAGAAAATCCAGCGGTGTGTGAATCTGCACCCGGGCCCGGTGGAGGGGGTGTATGACGGGTAGCCCTTTGGCATAGCGGTAGGCGGTGTCCGGGTCCACCGAGCGGTTCATGAACAGGTAGGCGTCGAAGGAGTAACTGGTGTGCAGGTGGGTATCGCCCCACAGCAGTACAGTGTCTTCGGTCGCCTGGGAGGTTACTGGTGCCAACAGGCTGAGGCAGATTGCGCCCAGGGTGCCAAGGCGCAGTCGCGAGGCAGTGATAGATGGGGATGGGGTCGACATGGCTGTTGGTCCCTGCTTGTAATTGTCCTGGGTGGTGGTTGGTGCAATGTCCGCTAGAAGTGTAACCCACGTTCGGGTGGCGCCGCATCACCTAGCGGCAGCGGCTCTGACTGGGTCGTGGCGCCCTTCGGGTATATTCCCGCAACCCGCTAGTGCGCGCCGGCGGTTGATCCTGTATATATGTACATAATCTGGCAGGCAGGGCCATGGGCGCGGTAGCGATGGCGGTCATCCTGGGAATCGACCCCGGTTCCCGCAAGACAGGCTTCGGCATTATTCATTTTCACGCTGGACGTAGCGAGTACGTCACCAGCGGGGTGATCCGTTTGCCGGCGGGCGAGCTGCCGGAGCGGCTGGGGGTGATTCACGCTGGCATCAGCGAACTGATCGCCCGGCACGAACCCGGCCAACTGGCCATCGAGCAGGTGTTCATTGCTCGCAACGCCGGTTCCGCTCTCAAACTGGGGCAGGCGCGGGGAGCGGCCATCGCCGCCTGCGTCAGCCAACAGCTGGCAGTGGCGGAATATTCGGCCCGGCAGATCAAGCAGTCGGTGGTGGGCACGGGCTCCGCCGCCAAGACCCAGGTGCAGCACATGGTAAAGGTGCTGCTGAAGCTGCCCGCCGAGCCCCAGGAAGATGCGGCCGATGCCCTGGCCGCGGCCCTGTGCCACGCGCATATGCAGCAAAGTATGATCAATATGGCCGGCGCTACAGCGGTGCGCCGGCGACGGATGCGGTAAAGCTATGATTGGCAGAATTCGCGGCACCCTGCTGCACAAGCAGCCTCCGGATATTCTGGTGGATGTGTCCGGTGTCGGCTATGAGCTGCAGGTGCCGATGACCACCCTGTTCCAGTTGCCGGCCCTGGGCCAGGAGGTCACCCTGGTGACCCACTTCGCTGTGCGTGAGGATGCCCAGCAGCTCTACGGTTTTATCGACCAGCGCGACCGGGCCCTGTTCCGCCAGCTGGTCCGGGTCAGCGGCGTGGGACCGAAACTGGCGCTGACCATTCTCTCGGGAATGGATGCCGCGCATTTTGCCAGCTGCGTGCAGCGGGCCGATGTTTCGGCACTGGTGGCGCTGCCCGGGGTGGGCAAGAAAACCGCCGAGCGCCTGCTGGTGGAAATGCGCGACAAGCTCAAGGACTGGCAGGGTGGTGGCGGGGCCGGTGTGGCGACGGACGGGGCGCTGATGTCTGCCCATGGGGGCCGGGTGGCCGATGCCGAGGGAGCGCTGATCGCGCTCGGCTACAAGCCCGCCGAGGCCAGCCGCATGGTGGCCGCCGTCAGCGATGACAGCGCGGACAACAGCGAGGAACTGATCCGTCGCGCCCTCAAATCGGTGGTCAGCCGATGATAGAAACCGATCGTCTGATCGCCCCCCGGGCGCGCGAGCGGGAGGATGCCCAGGACCGGGCCATCCGCCCGAAGACACTGACTGACTACGTCGGCCAGCCGGTGGTATGCGAGCAGATGGCCATCTTCCTGGAGGCCGCACGCGGTCGCGGCGAGCCCCTGGACCACACCCTGATCTTCGGCCCGCCGGGGCTCGGTAAGACCACCCTGGCCAGCATCATTGCCAACGAGATGGGGGTGGCCCTGAAAACCACCTCCGGCCCGGTGCTGGAAAAGGCCGGGGACATCGCCGCCCTGATGACCAACCTCGAACCCGGCGACGTGCTGTTCATCGACGAAATCCACCGCCTGAGCCCCTTTGTCGAGGAGGTGCTGTACCCGGCGATGGAGGACTACCAGCTCGATATCATGATTGGCGAGGGCCCCGCTGCCCGCTCCATCAAGCTCGACCTGCCGCCTTTCACCCTGGTGGGAGCCACCACCCGCGCCGGCCTGCTCACCTCCCCCCTGCGCGATCGTTTCGGCATTGTGCAGCGGCTGGAGTTCTATCCGGTGGAGGACCGGGCGAGTATCGTGGCGCGCTCCGCCGGTATTCTGGGCATCGGTATCGAGGCCGCCGGCGCCACCGAGATTGCCCGCCGCGCCCGCGGCACGCCGCGCATCGCCAACCGCCTGCTGCGGCGGGTGCGCGATTTTGCCGAGGTGCGCGCCGACGGGGTGATCAGCGCCACGGTGGCCGACCAGGCCCTGGACCTGCTCAGTGTCGACCACCGCGGTTTCGACCACCAGGACCGCCGCCTGCTGCTGGCCCTGATCGAGAAATTCGACGGCGGCCCGGTGGGGGTGGACAGCCTGGCGGCGGCCATCTCCGAGGAGCGCGGCACCATCGAGGACGTGCTGGAGCCCTACCTGATCCAGCAGGGCTTCATGGTGCGCACCCCCCGCGGGCGCATGGCCACCCGCAGCGCCTATCTCCACTTCGGCCTGCCGGCGCCGCGCGGCGGCGAGACGGCGCCCAACCTGTCGCTGGACCTGCAACCCGGCGGGGAGGGCGAGGCCCGGTGAGTGCGGCGG
>JBKDZQ010000170.1:0-1710 GCA_047971325.1 Parahaliea sp. | reverse complement strand
CGCCGACACTCTGGATGCCACCCTCGTGGCGGTGTTCAGTGCGCTCAAGCCAGGTGGTCGCTTCGGTCTGGTGCAGCACCGGGCCAAACCGGACACCGCGGTGGAGCAGATGAAATCCTCTGGCTATGTGACCGAGGACTACGTGATCGCCGCCGCGCAGAAAGCGGGTTTCCAACTGGTCGCGCGCTCCGAGGTCAACGCCAATCCGAAGGACAGCGCCGACCACCCCGATGGCGTGTGGAATCTGCCGCCTTCCCTGCGCGCGGCCGACAAGGACCGCGAGCGTTACCTCGCCATCGGCGAGAGCGACCGCATGACCCTGCTGTTCGTCCGTCCGGGCAGCTGATGGCACAACTGCTGGAGATTCCCTGCGCCCGCCTGGCGGCGCAGACCCTGCAGACCCTGCTGGAGGACTTCGCCTCCCGCGATGGCACCGACTACGGTGTGCGCGAACACAGTCTGGAGGAAAAGGTGGGCGAGTTGCGCCGGGGGCTCGACAGCGGGGTGCTCCGGCTCCTCTACGATGTGGAGTCCGAGCACTGGGATCTGGTGGAGCGGGAGCGTGCGGCGGCACTGCTGGCCGCGCAGGGCTGGGCGTGACCGCCGAGCCCCGGCACCGGCTGGATACCAGCGGCCTGTACTGCCCGGAGCCGGTGATGCTACTGCACAATGCGGTGCGCGATATGGCGGTGGGAGAGGTGGTGGAGGTGATTGCCACCGATCCCGCCACCCAGCGCGATATCCCCAGATTCTGCACCTTCCTCGGCCATGAGCTGTTGCGCCAGGAAGAACAGGGCGGCACCTACCGCTACTGGTTGCGCAAGGTGGAGTTGAACGCTTGAGCGCATCTATGCCTGCCTCCGCCCATTTCGACAGCGCCCGCCTTGAGCGGGTGTTCGAGCGCTGTTTTGGCGCCAGCGAACGCACCCGGCTGATTGGCGGTGCGATGGAGCCCGAGTACGTTCCCGCGGGAGAGACTGGCCCTGGCGGTGTTTGCCAGCACCACCGCCTGTACTATCGTCAGGACTACTTTGCCAGCGCCTTGCACGAGGTGGCTCACTGGTGTATTGCCGGTCTCACCCGGCGCCGGCAGCGGGATTTCGGTTACTGGTACATCCCCGACGGCCGCAGTCCCGCCCAGCAGGCCGCCTTCCAGCAGGTGGAAGTGGCGCCCCAGGCCCTGGAATGGTGCCTGGCCCGTGCCTGTGGCCATCCCTTTCGCGTCAGCCTCGACAACCTCGAGGGCGGCGAAGCGGCGCGCCGCGAGGAACTGGCCTTCAAGCGGGCGGTGTGCGCGGCGGCCAGGGAGCGCTGTCGCCGCGGTCTGTCGCCGCGGGCAGCCTGTCTGTTCGACGCGCTGGTGGTGGAATTTGGCACCGGGATCAGCGTCGGGCAGTTACAGTTCGATCCCGACATCCTGGATTGAGTATGTTTTGCCAAGATTTTTCTCTGTCCCTGCTGCCTGGCACCTTTGCCACTGAACGCGGAGGTGTGCTGGCATATCCGGCGGGGAGCTCCGCGCCGTGAAGGGGCTGCGCATTCTCGCCGACGCCAATATGCCTGGCGCCAAGGCTGTTTTTGGCACCTATGGCCAGGTGCGCCTGGCGGAGGGGCGCGGCCTGCGGCGCGGTGATCTGGCGGATGTCGATGTGTTGCTGGTGCGTTCGGTCACCAGGGTCGACGGCGAACTGCTGCGTGACACCCCGGTGC
>JBKDZQ010000169.1:0-1663 GCA_047971325.1 Parahaliea sp. | reverse complement strand
TGCGCATGGCAATCGCCACCCGGTCGCCGGGACCCACGCCCTGCGCGTCGAGCCAGGCAGCGATGGAATTCACCACCGCGTGGGCCTGGTTGTAGGTCATCCGCTCTTCCTGGAACACCAGGTAATCGCTGTCGGCGAAGACGGCGGAACCCAGCCACACTTCCCGCAGGGAGGGCGGCGCGGCGCGGTAGCTGCGTATCGGCACACCGCCAATCGGTACGGTTTCCACTTCAAAGTCCTGCCCGGGCGCAGTCATCTCCTGCCAGACGGCTCTCAGTTCCTGGTACACAATGACAACTCCCTGCAGCTTGTTATTGGCGAAAAACAACCGGGAGCATAACCCTTGCACTGCCTGCGCTCAATGGTGCACCATTTCGCGCTGTCCCGACGACGTCCCTGGGGGGCGCAACAATGCCGCTTCGCCGGGAAATGCGTGACTAACGGGGCTATAGTTGACCGCCATTCACCCGCCGCCAGCCTTTCAGGATTCGCCATGAATGCACAACAGCTCGACACCACCCGCCTGGACGCCTATCTGCGCGACCACAGACCCGGCCTGACCGGAAAACTGCAGACCGAGAAATTTCCCGGGGGACAGTCCAACCCCACGTTCAAGCTCAGTTTTGGCGACCGCGCCTTCGTGCTGCGCCGCAAGCCACCGGGTGAACTGCTGCCCTCCGCCCACGCCGTGGACCGCGAGTTCCGGGTGATCAGCGCCCTGCGGGACACCGATGTGCCGGTGCCCAAAACCTATGTGCTGTGCGAGGACGACAGTGTGATCGGCTCCATGTTCTACATCATGGAGTATCTGTCGGGCCGTATCCTGTGGGATCCGCTGCTGCCGAAGGCAAAAAACAACGCCGAACGCGCCGCCTATTACGACGCCATGAATACCACCATGGCCGCCCTGCACAATGTCGACGTCAAGGCCGTCGGCCTGGCCGACTACGGCAAGCCCGGCAACTACTTTGAACGCCAGGTGGGCCGCTGGACCAAGCAGTACCGCGCCTCGGAAATGGATGTCATCCCCGACATGGAAACCCTGATCGAATGGCTGCCGGCCAATATGCCGGCAGACGACGGCACCGTCAGCCTGGTGCACGGCGATTACCGTCTCGACAACATGATGTTCCACGCCATGGAGCCCCGGGTTATCGCCCTGCTGGACTGGGAGCTTTCCACCCTGGGTCACCCGCTGGCGGATCTGGCCAACCAGTGCATGGGCTGGAAACTGCCCCGCGATGGCAGCATGCGCGGGCTGGCCGGCGTCGACCGTGCGCCGCTGGGGATTCCCAGTGACGAAGAGTATATCGCGCGCTACTGCGAACTCACCGGACGCCGGGGTATCGACAACTGGAACTTCTACCTCGCCTTCTCCCTGTTCCGCCTGGCGGCGATCGTACAGGGCATTCGCAAACGCGCCGAAATCGGCACCGCTTCCAGCGCCGAGGCAAAATCCCGGGGTCAGATGGTCTATCCGCTCGCCCGCCTGGGCGTGGAAACCATCGGTTGAAAACGCGACGGGCCCTTCCGGGCCCGTCACTTACGGCACGGCTTCTACCCTGCTCGCCCCTCAGGCGGCCTCCCGGCTACCCTTGGGCCCGGAGGCCTCCGGGGGGGCAGCCGTCTCGCTTGCGACACCACGGCCCCGTCCGGGCTTCTT
>JBKDZQ010000168.1:0-10419 GCA_047971325.1 Parahaliea sp. | reverse complement strand
GGAACAGGGGCATGGCCACCAGCGCCTCCATCAGCGCGGCAACGCTGCCGCGGCGGCGCGACAGCCACCAGGCCAGGGGTGTTCCCAGCAGCAACAGCACGGAGGTGGTGACCGTGGCCAGCCAGGCGGTGATACGGATGGCATCCCATTCGGCAGCGGTCATGGACAGGCGCTGTAGCCGGCGTGGCGGATGGCCTGCTGAATGGTGGCACTGGTGAGCCAGTCGAGGTAGGCCAGGGCCAGGGCCTGGTTGGTGGCCCGGCGCAGCACCACGGCCTGCTGCTCGATAGGGCTGTGCCAATTCCCGGGGATGGCGATCCCCAGTTCGCCAGCCAGCGAGCGGGGCACCAGCGCCAGGTTGGCCGCGCCGCTGTGCCAGAACTGCCAGGACTGGACGATATTGCTGCCCTGCACCTGGCGGCGACCCTTGCCCGCGGCGAAGTCCGGTCGTGCCAGCACCTCCACCGCCGCGCGGCCATAGGGGGCGGTGTCGGGATTGGCGATGGCCAGGCTGAGGTTGGGGTCGGTGAGGGCGGATAGGCTGTCGGCGCCCAGCAGCACCAGTTGGCCGCGGGCGTAGCAGCGGCGCAGGCCGGTGGTGACCAGGCCCTTTGCCTCCAGTGCCGCCGGACGCTCCACGTCCGCCGCCAGCAGCAGGTCGAAGGGGGCGCCGTGGGCAATCTGGTTGTAGAGCACGCCGGTGGAGGCGCTGCTCAGTATCACTTTGGCGTTGTGCCGGCCTTCAAAGTCCGGATTGAGCGCCTCCAGCGCGGCGCGGAAATTGGCCGCCACGGCAACGCGCAGGGTTTCCCCGGCACCAGCGGCAAGCGGCAGCAGCGAAAATAGCAGGCACAGCAGCCAGGTCAGTCGCATGGCGTTTCCTGTCAGTCATTGGGTAGTGGCGTACGGGCCAGGCACCACAGGTGTACCTCGCGGGCGCCGCCGGCTTTCAGGCAGCGGGCGATGGCGTGGGCGGTGGCACCCGTGGTCATGACATCATCCACCACCGCGATTCGCAAATTGTCACAGTGCCCGCGCAAAGTAAAGGCGCTGCGCAGGTTGCGGGCGCGGGCGCGGGCATCCAGGCCGGCCTGGGCGGTAGTCGCGCGCTGGCGTACCAGCAGTCGCGACAGCAGCGGCAGGTGGCGGAGGGCCGGGTGTCCCCGCTGCAGTCCGCGGCACAGTTGATCCGCCTGGTTGAAACCGCGCCGCAGCCGCTTGCGCCAGTGCAGCGGCACGTACAGCAGGGCGTCCACCTCGGGCAGTGCCGGCGCAGCCGCCAGCCACAGCTGGATGGCGCTGGCGCCCAGCCGGTATTCCGGACGGTACTTCCAGCGCCGCACGATCAGGGCCAGTTCCGGGCCGTAGAGGTAGGGTGCGACACAGCCGTCCATGGGCGGAGGTTCGCTCAGGCAGGCGCCGCACAGTCGCCCCGGTGGACCCGGGGGCAGTGGCAGGGCGCAGCGCTGGCAGCCGTGCCGGTTGCGCGGCAGGTCCCGCTGGCAGGGCTGGCACAGGGGCAGGGCGCGCCGGCTGGGCAGGCCACAGTACAGGCAGTACTGTGGAAACAGCCCATTGAGCAGGCGGCGGCAGACCGGTTCCGGCACTGTTAACCCCTGCTTGCAATTTCGGTTGACAGCATGGGCGGTCGTTCTATCATGGGCCATCTGGACAGCAACGGAATTCCCCCATGCCGGTGAGTGATATTCGTGCCCGCGCGAGCGAAGCCAAACCTGAGATTCGCCACGACTGGAGCCGCGCCGAGGTGCAGGCCCTGTTCGATCTGCCCTTCAACGACCTGCTGTTTCGGGCCCAGTCCCTGCACCGACAGTATTTTGACCCCAATCAGGTGCAGGTGAGCACACTGCTTTCCATCAAAACCGGCGCCTGTCCGGAAGACTGCAAGTACTGCCCCCAAAGCAACCGCTACGAAACCGGCCTGGAAGCGGAAAAGCTGATGGCGGTGGAAAAGGTGCTGGAGCAGGCCCGCGCCGCGAAGGCCAGCGGCGCCACCCGTTTCTGCATGGGCGCCGCCTGGCGCTCCCCCAGGGAGCGCGACATGCCCTATGTAACCGCCATGGTGCGGGGTGTGAAGGCGCTGGGGATGGAAAGCTGCATGACTCTGGGCATGCTCAGCGTCGGACAGGCGCAGGAACTGGCCGAGGCGGGGCTGGACTACTACAACCACAACCTCGACACCTCCCCCGAATATTACGGGGAGATCATCACCACCCGCACCTACCAGGACCGGCTGGAGACCCTCGACCACGTGCGCGGCGCCGGAATGAAGGTGTGCAGCGGCGGCATCGTCGGCATGGGCGAGAAGGTGGGCGACAGGGCCGGCCTGTTGCAGCAGCTGGCCAACATGCCCCGGCACCCCGAGAGCGTCCCCATCAACATGCTGGTGCGGGTGGAGGGCACTCCGCTGGCCTACGAGCAGGACCTCGACCCCTTCGACTTCATTCGCACCATCGCCGTGGCCCGCATCATGATGCCCGCCTCCCATGTGCGCCTGTCCGCCGGTCGCGAGGAAATGAACGAACAGATGCACGCCCTGGCTTACTTCGCTGGCGCCAACTCGATTTTCTACGGCGAAAAGCTGCTCACTACCGACAACCCCCGGGCCAATACCGACCTGGCCCTGTTTGCGCGCCTGGGCATCAAGCCCGAGGAGCAGCGCGCGGTGGAGATGCCTCCGGCGCAGCCGGACCCGCGCTTCTACGACGCCATGGCCGCCACCGGCGGCTGATTCTCGTGACCGTCTTTGCCCGCCGCCTGGCCGCCTCGCTGCAGGCGCGCCGGGAGCAGCACCTGTACCGGCAGCGGCAGGTGATCGACGGCGCCCAGGGGCCGCTGGTGCGTGTGGGCGGGTGTGAACTGCTGAATTTCTGCAGCAACGACTACCTCGGGCTGGCCGCTCACCCGAAGGTAGTGGAGAGCCTGTGCCGCGGCGCCCGCGACTACGGCGTTGGCAGCGGTGCGTCCCACCTGGTTTGCGGCCACAGCGCCGCCCACCGGAAACTGGAAGAGGCGCTGGCGGAGTTCAGCGGCCGGCCCCGGGCACTGCTGTTCGGTAGTGGCTACGCCGCCAACACGGCGGCGCTGTCGGTGCTGCTGCAGCACGGTGACACCGTGCTGCAGGATCGCCTCAATCACGCCTCCCTGCTCGATGGCGGCCTGCACAGCGGCGCCCGCCTGCAGCGCTTCGCCCACAACGACAGCGGCGATCTGGCACGTCGGCTGGCTGCCGTGGACGGCCCCGCGCTGGTGGTGGTGGACGGGGTGTTCAGTATGGATGGCGATGTGGCCCCGCTGGCAGAACTGGCGGTGCTGTGTCGTGACCGCGAGGCCTGGCTCATGGTGGACGATGCCCACGGCTTCGGTGTCTGTGGTGAGCGCGGTGCCGGCAGCCTGGAGGTGGCGGCGCTGGGGGTGGAGGAGGTGCCGGTACTGATGGCCACTCTGGGCAAGGCCCTGGGCACCGCCGGTGCCTTTGTGGCGGGCAGCGCGGAGCTGGTGGAGGCGCTGGTGCAATTCGCCCGCAACTATGTCTATTCCACCGCCATGCCGCCCGCGATCGCGGTGGCCGCGCACACCGCTCTGGAGCTGCTGCGGGAGGAGAGCTGGCGGCGCCAGCACCTGCAGGCACTGATCGCACATTTTCGCCGCGGCGCCGCCCAGCTCGATCTGCCGCTGGCGGCCGTCGATGGCCCCATCCAGCCGCTGGTGATCGGCGAGGCCGCCAGGGCGCTGGCTCTCAGCGAGGCCCTGCGCGAGCGCGGGGTGTGGGTAGGGGCCATTCGCCCGCCCACCGTGCCCGCTGGCACCGCCCGCCTGCGCATCACCCTGAGTGCCGCCCACAGCACTGCCCAGGTGGACACCCTGCTGGCGGCGCTGGAGGTCTGTGGAGCCCCTCGCCATGCCGCCTGAACTGGTGGTGGAGCGCCTCTACGCCAGTGTCCACCCACACTGCGAGCTGGTGCTGTTGCACGGCTGGGGTGCCAGTCGCGAGTGCTGGCGGCCGCTGCTGCCGCTGCTGCGACCCTGGGCCAATGTGACCCTGCTGGATCTGCCGGGCATGGGCGGCCCCGGGCAGATTGACTCGGCGGAAGCGCTGGCGGCGGCGGTGCTGCGCCACAGCCCGCGCCGGGCGGTGCTGGTGGGCTGGTCGCTGGGGGGGCAGATCGCCACCCTGGCGGCGGCGCGGGCACCACGGCAGGTGGCGGGCCTGGTCACCCTGGCCAGCAATCCCCGCTTTGTCGCCGACGGCGACTGGCCGGGCACCCCGGCGGCGCAACTGGCGCAGATGCAGGCCGGTTACCGTATCGATCCCGAGCGCAGCATGGCCCGCTTCGAGATCCTGCAGGCCCTCAACCTGAGCGGCGGTCCCCGGCAGCGCCTCGCCCTGGCCGCGGTGCGGGGGCGCGGGCTGGCCCACGCTGGTTTCGACTGGCTGGGCACGCTGGACCAGCGCGCGTTGCTCGCCGCGCTGGCGCAGCCGCAACTGCACCTGTTGGGGGGGCGGGACACCGTGGTGCCACCGGCGGTTGCCGCCGCGCTGGAGCGCCTGCTGTCGGCACGGCCCGCGGCGCGTGTCGCTACCCTGGGTGAGGCCGGCCACGCCCTGCCCCTGCAGATACCCGAGGCGGTGGCCGCCGAACTGCGTGGCTTCCTGCAACAGGCCGGCCTGCTGGACGCTGGCCACGAGGGACCCGGCCTGGGTCTGGGCAAGAGCCTGGACAAGGGCGCCATCGCCGCCTCCTTCAGCCGCGCCGCCACCCGCTACGACAGCGTGGCGGAGCTACAGCGCAAGGTCGGTCAGCGCCTGCTGGGGCGGCTGGAGGCCCTTGCCGGCAGGGTCGATACTGTGCTGGACCTGGGCTGTGGCACCGGCTATTTCCAGGGCGCCCTGTGCCAGCGTTTTCCCGGCGCCCGCTACATCGGCCTGGACCTGGCCACCGGCATGCTCGATTTTGCCCGCCGCACACGCGATGCGAGCGCCTGCTGGGTGGCGGGCGATGCCGAGCAACTGCCGCTGGCGGCCGCTTCGGTGGACCTGGTGTACTCCAGCCTGGCCATCCAGTGGTGCCAGCGCCCGGCGGCCCTGTTCGCCGAGCTGGCGCGGGTGCTGCGCCCCGGTGGCCGCTGCGTGTTCAGTACCCTGGGGCCGGCCACTTTGCACGAACTGCGCAGCGCCTGGGCGGCGGTGGACAGTCACCGCCACGTCAATGATTTTCCTCCCGCGGTGGCGCTGCAGCGGGCCTCCCGCGAGGCCGCCGGCCACGGCCTGCAACTGGAGCGGGAGGATATCTGCCTCTACTACGACCGGTTGCGGGAGCTGTTCAACGAACTCAAGGGCCTGGGTGCCCATAATGTCGACACCGCCCGGCCGGCGGGGCTGGGCGGCCGCCGGCCGCTGGCGGGCATGATGGCCGCCTACGAGCAGTTTCGTCGCGGGGGCCGCCTGCCGGCGAGCTACGAAGTGTTCTATGGTGTGATGGACAAAGCCGCATGAATCGCTCCTGGTTTGTCACCGGCACCGATACCGCAGTGGGCAAGACCGCCGTCAGTTGCGCGCGGTTGCACGTCGCCGCCCGCGCCGGCCTGCGCACCGCCGCGGTCAAGCCGGTGGCCGCCGGCTGTGACGCAAACGGGCACAACGGGGATGCCCTGGCGCTGATGGCGGCAATGACCGAACCACTGCCCTATGCCCAGGTCAACCCGGTGGCCCTGGCGCCCCCGCTGGCGCCCCATATTGCCGCGGCGCAGTCCGGGCGGCGCCTGCAGGTGAGGCGGCTGGCGGGCCTGTGCCGGGGTGTCATGAACGGCCCGGCGGACTTCGTCCTGATCGAGGGCGCCGGCGGCTGGCGGGTGCCCCTGAACCCGCGGGAAACCCTGGCCGACCTGGCCCGGGAGCTGGGTGTGGGGGTCATTCTGGTGGTGGGCATGCGCCTGGGCTGCATCAACCACGCCCTGCTCACCGCCGAGGCGATTCGGCGCGATGGCCTCGACCTGGCGGGCTGGGTGGCCAATCAGCCGGGTGAGCGTATGGGCTGCCACGAGGACAACGTGGCCACCCTGCGCCATGCCCTGCCGGCGCCGTTGCTGGGGGAGCTGCCCTTCCTGCCCGGGTTTTCGGCGGAGCAGGCAAGTGAATACCTGAATATCGGACCTCTTAAAGAACAGTAAGCGCATACTTTCTTTTTCCGCCCGACTGCATGCCCGCCAAAGCGGAATTATTCCCAGGATTACAGAAAAGTTATTTGACTTGGGGCGCGTTTTCAGCAAAATGTAAACAACGAACACATTGACCCGAAGGGCCTGCCATTCCCAGGCCGCTTTCCCGGAGTTCTGCGCCGGGCGCAGTTCCGTTCCCTACGAGGTAGTCATCATGCCCGAGTACAAGGCTCCCCTGCGGGATATCCAGTTTGTCATGCATGAACTGCTGGAATCCGAAAAGCTCTATCAAACCCTTCCCGGTTACGAGGAAGCCACCGCCGACCTGTTGCAGGCCATTGTGGAGGAGGGTGCCAGGTTTGCCCAGAACGTGCTGGCACCACTGAACCAGAGCGGCGACGAGGAAGGTTGTCACTGGTCCACCGAAGGTGTGCAAACCCCCGCGGGTTTTGTCGACGCCTATCGCCAGTATGTGGAAAATGGCTGGCCGGCGCTGTCCGCCGACGCCGCCTATGGTGGCCAGGGCATGCCCGACTTCCTGGGCAGTGTGATCAGCGAGTTGGTGGGCAGCGCCAACTGGTCCTGGAGCATGTACCCCGGGCTGTCACATGGCGCCGTCGCCACCATCGAGGCCCACGGCGACGAATACCAGAAGCGCAGATACCTCGGCAAACTCATTCAGGGGGCCTGGACCGGCACCATGTGCCTGACCGAGGCTCACTGCGGTTCGGACCTCGGCCTGCTGCGCACCAGGGCGGAGCCCCAGGCGGATGGCAGCTACGCCATCACCGGCACCAAGATCTTCAGTTCCGCCGGCGATCACGACAGGGCCGAGAACATCGTCCACATCGTACTGGCCCGCCTGCCGGACGCCCCGCAAGGCACCAAGGGCATTTCCCTGTTCATCGTGCCCAAGTTCAACGTCAATGACGACGGCAGCCTTGGCGAGCGCAATGGGGTCAACTGTGATTCCATCGAGAAGAAAATGGGTATCAAGGCCTCCGCCACCTGCGTGATGAGCTTCGACAGCGCCAGGGGCTACCTGATTGGCCCGCCGAACAAGGGCCTGGCCTGCATGTTCACCTTCATGAACACCGCCCGTATCGGCACCGCCATCCAGGGCCTGGCCCACGGTGAGCTGTCCTACCAGGGCGCCCTGGCCTACGCCCGCGACCGCCTGGCCATGCGCAGCCTGAGCGGCCCGAAGAACCCCGACGGCCCCGCGGACCCGATCATCGTGCACGCCGACGTGCGCCGCATGCTGTTGACCCAGAAAGCCTTTGCCGAGGGCAGTCGTGCCTTTATCTACTTTCTGGCCCAGCTCGGCGACATTGTCCACGCCGGCGACCCCGAGCGCAGCAAGCAGGCCGACGACCTGATGGCCCTGCTGACCCCCATCGCCAAAGCCTTCATCACCGAGACCGGTTTCGAGTCGGCCAACCACGGGGTACAGGTGTTCGGCGGCCACGGTTTCATCCGGGAGTGGGGCATGGAGCAGATCGTGCGCGACGCCCGCATCTCCATGCTCTATGAGGGCACCACTGGCATTCAGGCCATGGACCTCATCGGCCGCAAGGTGCTGGGCTCTGGCGGCCAGTTGCTGCTGGGCTTCACTGGCCTGATCGACGCGTTCTGCAAGGCCCACGACGACGAGACCGACGCGCCCTTTATCGGGGTGCTCGACCACTACAAGGACGAGTGGCTGGAGCTATCGATGAAAGTCGGCGAGGTGGCGATGAAAAACCCGGACGAAGCCGGCGCCGCCGCGGTCGATTACCTGATGTACTCCGGCTATGTGACCCTGGCCTATTTCTGGGCCCGCATGGCCGTGCTGGCGCGGCAGAAGATTGCCGCCGCCGAGGGCGACAGCTCGTTCTACGAGGCCAAGCTGATGACCGCGCGCTTCTACTTCGACCGCCTGCTGCCGCGCAGTGTGGCCCATCGGCAGGTGTTGCTCTCCGGCGCCGACAATCTCATGCAGATGCCCGAAGCCCTGTTCGATTTCTGATGTCGGCCGCGTGACTTGCCGCGGGGAAGGGGGGACAATACCGGCACGGGTATGTCCCCCTTTATTTTCTGGTTTGCCATGTCTGAACAAGCATCTGAATCCGCGTCCGAACCAACTGCGCCCCGGCTCTACCCCGAAGACCAGGCCCGGGTCGACGCCTTCCTCAAGCGCGGTGTCAACGCCGTCGAGCGCAAGCCCTTCCGTCCCTTGCGCCTGCTGCTGATCCTGATGTTGATGGTGGTGGGCTTGAGCATCTTCAGCCAGATGCTGGCGCGCCTGGCCGGTATATAGATTCCGCGTCAGCCCGGCTTTGCCAGGCAGTACAGGCCGCCCGCGAGCCAGATCTTGTTCTCCTGGCGCAACTGGCCGAGCTCAAAGTGCTGCAGTGTCAGCCCCGCCTCGTGGGCACAACGCTCGACGTAGTCGCGGCTGTGCGCGTAGCGGGCGCTGGTCCGCAGGTCGAAATCCCCCTGCTCCTGGTGCTCGGTGGTAAACAGGAAGCGGGCGCCGGGCGCGGCGACCCCGGCCATGGCGTGAAATACCGGTGGCAGGCTGCCAAGATACACCAGCGTATCGCAACAGAGGATCAACTGGGCCTGGAAATCGCGCTCGGCCAGCACCCTGAAGATATCGCCCTCGATCAGCTCGTCGTAAACGCCTTTTTTCTCCGCCTCCCGCAACATCATCGACGACAGGTCCACGCCGATGAGCGAGGATGTCATGTCGCGGAAGGCGGCGCCGGCCAGGCCGGTACCGCAGCCGAGGTCCAGGCCGCGGCCCCCGCGCGCCGGCCCCATGTCCAGCGTATCGCAGAGTTTGCGCAGCGCCGCGGGTGCCGTGTAACCCAGCACCTCGGTCAGGTGCTGCTCGAAGCCGACGGCATAGCTGTCGAAGACCCCGCGCACATAGTCCGCGGGTGCCCGCTCGCTGCGCCGGTGCTGCAGCGCGTTCAACTGGTGGCGGGTGCCGTCGTCGTTAGGGTTGATGGCCAGCACCCGGGAGTAACTCTCGGCCGCCGCGCTGAGCCGCCCGGTGCTGCGCTGGACATTGCCCAGGCCGCGCAGCGCCTCGACGTCCTCCGGCAGATCCCGCAGCAGGCGCTGGTAGCAGCCGCCGGCCAGGTTCATCTGCCCCCGGCTCCAGAACACCCGGGCGAGACTGCGGCGGGCGTTGTGGAGGTCGTCGCGCAGCCCCAGGGCGCTCTCGTAGCTGGCGATGGCGTTGTCGGCATCGCCCAGGTCGACGTAGCTGTTGCCGAGGTTGAGGTAGGTGTCCGCCGACAGCGGCCGCAACTGCAGGGCGTTGCGGTAGCAGCTTGCCGAGTCCCTGAACTGCTTGAGCCCGCGCAGGCTGTTGCCCAGGTTGAACCAGATGTCCGCGTCCCGCGGACTGACCTGCAGCAGGGCGCGGTAGCAGTCCGCGGCCTCCTGGAAGCGCTCCAGCTGGTTGTAGGCGGCGCCGAGATTGTTCAGCGCATCGGGAAACTGCGGCGCCAGCGCCAGCGCCTGGCGAAAGGCTTCCACCGCCTCCTCCGGCCGCTCCATCCGCGTCAGCACCGCCCCCAGCAGGTTGTGCAGGGCAGGCTGCCCGGAGTGGCTGCGAACCAGCTTGCCCGCCTCCGCCCGCGCCGCCTCCAACCTGCCCTTGCCCATCAGCTGGGTGACGCGCTCGAAATCCTCCCGCGTCAAGGAATCCCCCGCCCTCGCCTGCAGCGCATTGAGCGCCTTGCGGGCCTTCTTGTTACCGGGCTGCTGGGCCAGAATCCGGTGGTAGATCCGCTTGGCGTCCTCGACCTGCCCCTTGCTGGCAAGGGCGCGCGCCTGGGCCATCTGCTGATCGGCGGAGAAAGAGCGTTGATTCATGAGGCAATACGAATTCAGGCAAAGGGATACTGTAAATTCCCGGGCCCGGTTAGTACAGCGGCGGGAGTGCGGCTGTGCCGCCACCGGGGCGCCGACCAGCGCCCAAAGAAATGCCAGGCGGGGATTGGTTCACGGCGGAGCCTCTGGTATATTGGCGCCCCCTCGAAATCCTCGGTGTGTAGCGCAGCCTGGTAGCGCACTTCCTTCGGGAGGAAGGGGTCGGAGGTTCGAATCCTCTCACACCGACCATATACCCCTCCAGCAGCATCCGCTAACGTCCCCAAAGCCCTGTAAATCAGGGTTTTTTGTTTATTCTGCGTCCAGAGTTGTCCGGTGGCATACTCCAAAAATTGGGGGTACACGTGCGGGTAT